>JBGAFY010000211.1:0-2777 GCA_044226975.1 Rhabdochlamydiaceae bacterium | reverse complement strand
TGCGAGCATGTCCCTTGGTCTTTCTTCGTGCTTTGTGCTTCATAATCCTCCCATTTTTCCTTAAAAAATACCCCCACTTCTCTTTTATAAGAAAGCAGGGGCATGAAAGTTAAATACTAAAATAGCGTTCCCAGATACTTTTTTTCTTAGCAGGAGCCTTTCTTTTAGCTCTTCTTGGCTTCATCTCACTCTGTTTTTTGCGTCTTTTCATTTGATCCCCCAATGGTTATCAGCACTTTAGAACTTCGCCCTAGACTTATTTTTGCATCATCCGGTTTTTAGACATTGGACGGTGCTTCCTATGATTTTTGAAAGTCACTTTAGATGACTTTCGCTTGCTCATCGGTTTCATTAAAAACCTCGCCTTTCGAATCCCCTATTCCAATTTTTATAATATAATAAAACTTATTATTAAAATAGATCCAAAAAATGTAATTATATGTAATTAAAACATAAGATAGTTCGACTTAATAATTTATAATATCAAAAAATAAATCACTATTGAGACAATTGACTCAAAACATTCAATTTTAGCGTCTTGCAAAAGATAGCGCATGGATATTTAGCCTTGTAGGACTGTAGCCAAGCAGAATAGCCACCACTCAGCTAAAAAACTAAAATGCCGTATGTCCCAAGGGACTCAGAAACTATAAAAGCGATTCTTTCTATGCCTAATCTACATCTTCAGGTTGACTTGCAAATCGCTCCTCGTATATCTTACCTGCTAAAACTCATGTGAAAGCGATCTTTATCGGAGGATCCATGTACGCTATTATCGAAACAGGCGGAAAACAGTACAGAGTAGAGAAAGGCGATGTTATTGAAGTAGAGCTTCTCACTCCTGCCGCGAACAACAAAGTTGAATTTAAAAACGTCCTCTTTATCAATGACGGGACCAATCCTAAAGTTGGCTCACCTTTTGTTGCTAAAGGTAAGGTCGTAGGCGAACTCCTTCAAGAGATCCGCGGTCCTAAAGTCATCGCATTTAAGTATAAGCGACGCAAGCAGATCCGCCGTAAAGTCGGACACCGCCAAGACTATTCACAGGTCAAAATTACAGATATTTTAGGCTAAGGAGCACCGTTTTATGGCACATAAGAAAGGTCAGGGATCTACCCGTAACGGACGCGATTCACGCGCACAGAGACTCGGAATTAAAGCAACAAGCGGCCAGCTCGTCACTGCAGGAAGCATTCTCGCGCGCCAAAGAGGCACGAAATGGCATCCAGGCAAGAACGTGAAGGTCGGACGTGACGATACACTCTTTTCAATCATTGATGGAGTTGTTTCGCACCATAAGTCCAACCGCACTGTCATTTCCGTCCTACCTGTCGCTTAAGTTTACGCCCCTCCGATCCCGCTTTGCTGGAGCTCAGATGGGCGTTTTTTATTTTTAAGTAGGTTTATCATGTTTGTCGATTCAGTAGTCCTCACGATCTCTGCCGGTAATGGTGGCAATGGCGTTGTCGCATGGCGTCGTGAAAAATTCATTCCTAAGGGCGGTCCGTCTGGAGGCAATGGAGGCAAAGGCGCTTCTGTTTACGTACAAGCTTCAACCTCGATCGCAGCATTAGAAGCCTATCGCAATAAACGTAAAACAAGGTAAAGACGGAAAAGACCTAATACTCCTCGTCCCTCCCGGCACTCTCGTTAAAGACGCCAGGTCAGGCGCCGTTCTATTCGATTTAATTCAAGATGGTCAGAAAGTCCTTCTATGCGCAGGCGGCAAAGGCGGCAAAGGCAACCATCACTTTCGCTCTCCAACACATCAAGCTCCCAATGTTTGCACGAAGGGTAACGACGGGCAAGCAAGAGAAGTCCAGCTCGAACTCAAACTGATCGCCGACGTTGGCTTGATCGGAATGCCAAACGCTGGAAAGTCCACTTTGCTCACCCAGTTAACAGAGGTCCAAGTTAAGATTGGCGCTTACCCTTTCACGACCCTGCAACCAAACCTCAGCTACATCTACTACCAGAACTTCCAACGCATCCTCCTCGCCGACATTCCTGGACTTATTGAAAACGCCCACCTTAATAAAGGGCTCGGATTTGCATTCCTGAAGCACGTCGAACGCACAACCGCGCTTCTCTACGTCATTGACATTTCCGGATTTGAAGGACGCGATCCATGGGAAGATTATTGCACACTGCAGGAAGAATTACGCGCCTATGATGAGCGCCTGCTCTCTAAACCTTGTCTGATCGCGCTAAACAAGACAGACATTGAAGGTGCTGCTGAAAATATTGAAAAGTTCCTCGAAAAATGTCCGATCCCACGTTCAGATGTGTTCTGTATTTCCGCATTAAATGCAGAAGGATTATTGCCGTTGATCGAAAGGCTGCGCACTCTTTTTCCTTATCAACCCCCTGTTGTTGAAGAAGAAATTTTCATCAGAGCTGATGAATATTGCGATGCAGAACTAATAGAGACGGCATTAACTTAAGAAATCATCTATTGCACATATTTTTTCAAATAGCGCATCTGCTATGCTCAACTCCATATGAACTTGCCTGTGGTTGATCTACATTGCGATCTGCTCCTTTTCCTTTCATCAGGAATTGATCGATCTCCATTTGACGACAAATCCCTCTCTTCAATTCCTCAAATGCAAAAAGGGAATATCCTTTTACAGACTTTAGCAATCTTCACTGAGACTGGAAAAAATTCCGTGTCTGAAGCTTCAAAACAGATCCAGATTTTCAAACAACTTCCACAGCTTTCGCAAAATGCTTTCAGCCTACATTCCAGAAAAGAAAACGCGATCACAGTCGTTCCC
>JBGAFY010000210.1:0-2802 GCA_044226975.1 Rhabdochlamydiaceae bacterium | reverse complement strand
TTCAAACTAAAAGTCTAAAGTCTACTGGCGAATAAGAAAAAAGCTTCTCAGCGATAGTTTCTCTTGATAAAATTACACTAGTGGAAAAAATAAAAACGGATCAAATCACCGACCGCTTTTTTTATTGTCTTTATTTGTTCTAAAGAAGACAGATCTTCATGGATGACTTGATTGAACCTAAGCCAATCTTTAATCAAAATTGCCTCTTTTACTGCAACAGGCGAGAGTGAAGTATTTTCGCGGAAAGCTTTCATACTATAGCAGCCGGGAGTCGTCATATCATACAACAAGATCTGCTCTCTTGCTGAATAAGTTCCATTATTATTGCCAAAACAGGCGTAAGGATAAATTCCACCATCCTCATTCGTATAAAAAGCTGACTTGTAATCTAATCGTTTATTTACAATTAGATCGAGTGTCATAAGTCCGGTAACTAATGCTGCATTGATACCCGAAGCTTCAATTCCAAACATCAAGCCATTTAAATAGTACAAAAAATTCAAAACTTCTTGCTGATTATTCTCCGGAACTTTTTTTTCAAACCATGGATTATTTCTACCCTCGCCACTTAACAAATAAAGTTGTAAGGAAGCAATTTCATCATCCTGTAGGTTGAATCCCTTTTTGATTGTATCGATGCCTTTAACTATCTGAGGGTAAGACAGATCTGTTCTCACGCCATCAACCCACTTATCTTTTTGCTTCGTCCATGCTTTCGTAATGTCATTCTGATTAATGGAAAAGCCTTTTGGTAAGTGCAATCGATGATTGATAATGGAAAAAATCAAACCATTTCTCTCCATTTTCACATAAGAAAACTTCATCCCCCTTTTACTGGAGTCAAAATTGTAGAAGAAATAATCCTTAACCTCCTCGCTAGGCATCATTCCCTTCCATCCCCCTAGAGACATGAACCAATCCTTTCCAGAATCAATAAATAACACTCCATCTATTTCCTCTGGAGGAGAAATAGCGGCACCATCAAGTTCTCTTTCATATTCACAAGCGTAATCAATAATTTCGCCATACTCTTCTTTGACTTTGTTATGAACCAATTCAATTAACGTGCTGCCTTTGATATTGCGGTCACGGCAGGGAATAGTCATTGCTAACACATGTACAGGTGTCTTTTTTTCAAACTTGACTATTTCCCTTTGAAATTCGATTTCTATGAGTTCATCATCTGAATCTACGTTTTGTGTTGAAATCCTTTCCGGCTCAAGGCTCTTCCTCTTCCCCACATCAAATTGATCGATCTTTGAACGGGCAAGTTGAGAAAGATCTTCCTTGGACTTAGAACTTGAGTGACCTTTGCTTTGTTTTGGTCCTTGCACGACTAATAATGCGGAGGTATTTACTGGAGTCATTGTTTCCTAACATTCAAGTTTTAAAGAGCATTATAATGAAATTTTTGCATTTAAGAAACTACATTAAATCTGTTCAGATAAGATTTATCAACAAAGAAAGGAATTCTCAGAGGAAGAAAAATAAAAAAACCTTACCCGCTCTAGCGATTAAGAAATACGTAGGAATATTTAACCACTCGTTCGCTGCGCTCTCTAGTGAGCAAAGCGAACGAGTGGTTAAAAAAAATGCACACTCTTTACGGAGAAATCAAATCTGTTAGTAATCATGCTTCATCGTGTTCTTTCTTAGAATTTTCCTCTGTGTCTTCTGTGCTCTCTAGTGAGCAAAGCGAACGAGTGGTTAAAAAAAATGCACACTCTTAAACAGATAGGCTACTGGCGAATAAGAAAAAAGCCTCCAAAGCCACCGCAGGTTTGACATTGTGCTGGATCGCTTTGCGGCACTCCGCCAGCTTTTCCATCAGCACGAGAAGAGGTAAGGGTTCCCCAGTCTTCAAGGCTACAATTTCATTTTGAAAGAACAGCTGATTCGCAGGATATCCCGCCTGCACTAAGGCCATATCGCGGAACCACCATGCGATCTGCTCAAGCCAGCCATCTATTACTTTGGTCTTCTTCTCAACTTCGAGCTCTTCATCAGCCAATTCCTCTTCCAATTTGGCCAATGCTACAGATACGTGTGGATAAGCAAATCCGCTCTTAAAGACATCGAGAAGCTCTGGAATGCGTTTTTCTTTATCATGGATGGAAAAGAATGGCACTTTTCGACAGCGCGATACAATTGTAGGAAGTAATAAATCGGGCTCGTCTGTTGTCAAAATGATATAGCTATCAAAAGAGGGTTCTTCCAACGTCTTCAGCAAGGCATTAGCTGCTGTCGGCAGCATCCGATGGGCATCTGAGACAATAAAGACCTTGATAGAAGCTTCATAAGGCGGCAAAGCGATCTGCTCGATAAAAGAGCGTACCGATTCAATCGTATGCATACCAATCTTACCCTCTGGTTGCAGGATGTGAAGGTCTGGATGCACTCCTTTCTCAATTTTGCCGCTATGCTTGTCTCCCATGAGGGCGCTGGCAAGCGCTATTGCAAATGTTTTTTTCCCAACGCCATTTGGGCCGCAAAACAACAATGTATTGGGAACTTGACGATTTTCAAGCCATCGCTGCAAGAGCGTTTTAGCTTGAGTGTTACCGATGAGAGAGGAGAAGGGGTTGTATGAGTCCAAAGACATGGCGGAAAACCTCATCGGGTGTTTTAGATGCATCTATGACATGGATGCGCTTAGGTTCGCGCTGGGCAAATGAACGGAAAGCGTCGCGGATCTTTTTATGGAAGTTTAAACTCTCGGACTCAATCCGGTCTTTGTCCATCGACGCACTACGCATGCGCTGAAATCCAATTTCAGGATCAATGTCCAAATAAAATGTTGCG
>JBGAFY010000209.1:0-2804 GCA_044226975.1 Rhabdochlamydiaceae bacterium | reverse complement strand
GATCAACGCACATGGGGATGCAGCGATCAAGAATGTCAGTGCGCGGTAAATTCCACCCTCAACACCAAGGTAGGGGATAGAAAAAATCCAAGGAAGGGCTAAAGCAAAACAAAAAGTGAGGATGATAATAGTGGTGGCATACCATTTGCCGAAACGGTCTAAAAACCGTTGGATATTAGGCTTGGCTTCTTGTGCTTGGGTGATGAGCTGGATGATGCGGGTCAGCGTGGAGTCGGCGTTAGCGCGTGTGACTTGGAGCGTTAAGCTTCCTTCTAAATTTCTTCCGCCAGCGGGAACTTCATCGCCGGCCTTTTTAGGTACGGGCTGGCTCTCTCCTGTCAAATGGACCAAGTTGAGAAAGGATGCTCCTGCTAAAACAAGTCCATCTAAAGGGATCACATCTCCTGCTTTGACGAGAAGCTTCATTCCAACTTCAATTTCTCGGACGCTCCGTTCGATGAGCGTTCCATCATCTTCTAAAACATTTCCCGTGCGCGGCGAGAGTTGGCGCAGTCCAAGCAATGCGCTTTTAGTTTTTTTTGAGACGGCCTCTTCCATTGCAGCAGACAGCTCAAACAATACGAGTAATAAAGCTCCTTCCATGCTGCTTCCGATGAGCACGGAAAGCAATGCGGCAAGTGTCATGAGCACGTCAATGTTGATCTCAAAATTTCTCAAATCTTCGATGGCAGCAATGAGTGCAGGAGCACCAGTAAAAAAATAGACTGGCACCAAGCATAAAAAGGATGCGCTGGTGTTGATATAGGAGAGGGCCCAGCTGAGTGCCAAGAGAATGGCAGAGAAAATCGCAGCTTTGAGCGGAAGATTTTTTCCCCATGATCGTGAAGCAGGACGTAAGAAAGGACTGATTGCCTCATCGCGCCCGGCGGCGAAAAATTCATCAAAGAGGTAGGGGATTCTAGATGCCATCAGCTTTTCTGAATAAAGAATTGAAGGGAAAAATGCACAACCGCAGCGCTCATACCTGCCAACGCGAGGTTCCAGACGACAGTGGGGAGGGCGCGGTTGCGCTCGAGTCTAGAAGACGCAAAACTTGCCAAGAGAATGATAAAGAATGCTGCGGCTAGGATGCCCAAAGTGGGTACTAGGGCCTCTAAGCTGAGGCAGATTGCAGCGCTTACAAGGGCCCCAAGAGCAGCGCCTGTCGCTTGTTTGAGGGGATGTTCAAAACATTCTAGAGTTAAGTTGAGCTCCTCTTCCAACATCACGCGTAGTAGGCGGTTGTCGTCCGCCATTAGGACATCAACAACTTCTTCGAGGAGTTTGCCATTGAACCCTTTGACTTGGTAGAGCTCCATGAGTTCTTCGCGCTCTTGCGCACGGTGGTGTTCAATTTCCCAACGCTCTTCTTCGATCACGCGGTGCAACCTCTCTAAACGGGACCATCCGAGCAATGCGCTACGGCCAGTCTTCCATATGATGACGCCGAAAGCAAAGAGGGCGCTGAAAAGAAATGCATTTATAGCAGATAAAGAAAAGTTAAGGCACAGGACCCATAATATGACAAGGGTGATCGCCATGTCTTTTGCGGCATCCCAAGCAGCGGCAAGATGACCGGGCATTTCGATGCCGTGGACTTCTGCGGAGGCCAAGGCACCTCTCGCTCGCGCATCTTTTAAATGTTCGTAGACGCTTTTACCTTCAAAATGCTCTGTCGGAGGATGCTCTTTCATTAATCCTCAAGCGTTTTGGTAAGCAATTCGGCCAAAGACAGAAAGTCAGTTAAGGCAATGACTTCTCTTGCTGCATGCATGCTGAGCTGTGGGCAGCCAACATCGGCAACATTGATGCCAGCGCTATGAGCAAATACGGGGCCGATCGTGCTCCCTGAAGGCATATCTGAGCGGTTGACGTAGTGTTGATGCGGGATGTTATGTTTACGGCAAAGAGAAATGACCTGTGCTGCTGAACGTGCATCGGTGGCATAACGGAGATCAGCATTGAACTTGATGGCGAGCCCTTTACCGAGCAACACTTTATGTTGTGGTTCTGTTTTTTGTTCGTAGTTCGGGTTCATCGCGTGCGCCATATCAGCAGATACGCAAAGAGAACGCGCTTTGAGCTGCATCATGGCTTCTTCATTTAAATTGGAGGCAAGACGGAGGCGAACTAATACATCATGGAAGAAAGTTGAAGCAGCTCCTTCTGCAGAACGCGATCCAATTTCTTCATGGTCCCAAAAGAGCGCCATCTGGAGAGTTTCTTGGCTAGGAGCTGAAGAAGCTATTGCAGCAATGCATGCATAACAGCTTGTAAGATTATCGATCCGATACGCGGCGAGCATTTCAGCGTGAGCGCCGACAAAACGGGGCTTTTCAAGGGGAACGAGAAATAAGTCGAACGACAAAATATCTTTAAAGGAAACTGAACGGTGCAGCAGACTTTCTAAAGAGAAGGTAGAGGCCTCGTTACTGATTGCAACGATGGCATTAAGGTGATCTTGTTTATTGAGGATCAATCCTTTCTCGTTGACTTCTCGATCAAGATGGATAGCGAGCTGAGGGATAAAAATGGGTGCATCGTCGAGGAAGATCAATTTCTCTTCGATTTTTCCTTGATTGTTAGTGATAAAGATTCTTCCGGCAATCCCTAGATCGCGATTGAGCCAAGAGCTCAACATCGGACCGCCATATACTTCAACCCCTAAAAGAGCCATGTTCTCTTTTGCAAATTCTGGGTGAGGTTTGAGCTTAAGTGCAGGACTGTCAGTGTGAGCTGCAGCGATGCGTAATCGAGACGGCGTTTTTTCAGGCATGCGGAAGGCGCAAAGCGACCCTCCACGT
>JBGAFY010000208.1:0-2811 GCA_044226975.1 Rhabdochlamydiaceae bacterium | reverse complement strand
GTAAGCACCAAAATTCCTTAAACGTTTACGGGAGAGCCGGGCTCCCTTGTCTGCGGTGCGGCACTGAGATTCTGAAGATTGTTGCTGTACAAAGGGGGACGCATTTGTGCCTTTCGTGCCAAAGCTTGAGATAATTCTTCTGTAAATCCGCTTAGCGCATACGTTCCTCCGGAGTGTATCAAGAGGGCATCTCCTTTGATAGGCTCCTCTTGGATTATCAACTTCGACTCAATAAAAAGTTTAGCTGAATACACTGGGTCTAATAAGAAATTTTCTTTCTCTGCGATGTCAGCAATCGTGTCGAAGATCTCTTTGTTCGTAGAGCCAAATGCTGTGCACGTTCTAGGAAAATACAGCTTATATGAGGGGAGGGGAGGAAGTTTGTTTCCCAGCAACAATTCTAACGCTCTTTTCCAATGATTGAGCTTCGCTGCAAAAGACTCTTCCGTTCCAGCAAGAGCTACTACATGCACCAGCGCAGGATATTTTGTAACAGCGAGTCCTAAAATCAAGCTGATGGCAATAAACCCTGTACCAGCGTCGACAAAAATGTGATCAAAAGTCTTTTGTTTTTTCTGTTCATGAATTTCCATTGCTAAAGACAGGGATCCTGGCAAAGAAGCTAACATGCTCGCACCTTCAGGGATGATGAAGGGGTTGCTGTCTTTCATTTGAGCTGTAAAGTTACGTACCTCTTCTTCCAGGTTTTCTCGCAAAAACAAATATTGCCGATGCGGCGGAACGAGCAAGCTCGTCAGTAAATAATTTCCCAAATAAGAAGGAGGATATTTGCATGGGAGCAAAAAGAACGGATGGATCCCTTCTAAATGCAATGCAAAAGCCAAGCCAAGCAAATTATTTGAAAAAGGGCCACCAATAACAAAAGGCTCTTTGATGTTTTTGCGTTTTAGATAGGGGATTAGGGAGCTGTATTTGCGGAATTTTGAACCCAGTCCTATCGGACCTAAGATGTCATCGCGTTTTATATATAATTTGCATGCTTCCGTATGTCCCCAGTTTTGCATTTTTTTGATAGGGGAAGGAGGAACGTGGAACGCATACTTTTTTATCAACTGTTGTAATTTTGCAATCATAGTTTTATATCATTTTTAAAAGGGGCGGTTATGAAAAAAAATGTCGCGTTGAAATTGATCGAAAGCCATCTACTCTCAGGGAAAACAGATCCAGGAGAGGAAATAGGTTTGAAAATCGACCAAACGTTAACACAAGACGCGACTGGGACCATGGTGATGCTCGAGTTAGAAGCTTTAGCCATTAAGCATGCACGAACGGAAATATCTGCTCAATATGTAGACCATAATTTATTGCAAACTGACTTTAAAAATGCCGATGACCATCTATTTTTACAAAGTGCCTGCAAGAAATTTGGCATTTGGTTTAGCCGTCCTGGTAATGGTGTGAGCCATCCCGTCCATATGGAAACTTTCGGTAAACCTGGAAAAACACTGCTCGGATCTGATAGCCATACTCCGGCAGCTGGATCGATGGGGATGCTCGCAATAGGTACTGGGGGACTAGAAGTTGCTTTGGCAATTGCTGGAGAACCGTTTTATGTCAATATGCCACAAATCCATGGTATCTATCTCAAAGGAAAGCTTCCTGAATGGGTCAGCGCTAAAGATATCGTATTAGAAATGCTGCGCAGACATGATGTCGACGGGGGAGTTGGAAAAATTTTTGAGTATTATGGGCCAGGTCTTGAGCATTTGAGTGCAATGGACCGTCATGTCATCGCCAATATGGGGGCAGAAATGGGTGCGACCACAACAGTTTTCCCCTCTGATTTCGTTACTAGAGAATTTCTGCGCAAACAGAATCGGGAAAAAGATTGGATGGAAATTCTCCCTGACCCCAAAGCAGAATACCATGAACACGAAGAGATCGACTTATCAAAATTAGAACCTCTCATCGCCTGTCCTAGTAGTCCTGGCAATGTCGTCCCAGTGTCGCAAGTCGTAGGAAAAGAGGTGTTCCAAGCGATGGTCGGGTCTTCTGCTAATCCAGGTTTTCGGGATTTTGCTATTGCAGCACAGATGATGAAAGGCAAACAGGCCCATGAGAGAGTTTCTTTTGATATCATCCCGACATCACGGCAAATTTTAGAAAACTTAACAGCTACAGGAAATCTAGAATTGCTGATCCGTTGTGGCGCTCGTATTCATCAGGCGGGCTGTAATGGTTGTATTGGAATGGGGCAGGCGCCAGCAACCAATAAAATAAGCTTACGCACCGTCCCTCGTAATTTTCCTGGCAGGTCTGGGACAAAAGATGATCTTGTCTACCTTTGCAGCCCTGAAACCGCTGCTGCTGCTGCCATTACTGGCGTGATCACAGATCCTCGGACACTTGGGATGAAATATCCTAAAGTTCAAGAGCCGGAAAAATGGATCCTGGAGCCTGAGGCGCTTGTTTCACCTCCAAAAGACGGGAAGCAATATGACCTTGTCATGGGTCCTAATATCAAGCCTTTGCCAGCGTTTGGGCCACTAGAAGATCATATGGAAGGACCGGTCTTGTTAAAAATGGGCAACAACGTCTCAACAGATGAAATATTACCAGCAGGTACCAAAGTGCTCCCGTTTAGGAGCAATATCCCCGCTATCTCCAAATTTACTTTTTCTCAGATCGATGAAACTTATTATGAAAGGGCAGTCAAATACCAAAAGACAGGCTCTTTTGTCATTGCAGGGGCAAACTATGGCCAAGGATCTTCACGAGAGCACGCTGCGATTGCACCGCGCTTCTTAGGCATTCGTGCGGTGATTGCATTGAGTTATGCACGTATCCATC
>JBGAFY010000207.1:0-3569 GCA_044226975.1 Rhabdochlamydiaceae bacterium | reverse complement strand
GATATTAAAATGACTATTAACAATTCTCCATTTAGAGTATTAAAAAATTTACAAATTAGTTTTAATGAATTAAACGTTCTTAATCAAACCAACCTATCTTCTTTAACTCCTGCTCAATTAACTGTTAAAAAATTATTTTTAGAAAATACCACAAGCTGGTTTAAACATTTAGAAAATAGCATTAATGAACGTGCATCAGTACCTGATTTAGATCCAACAACAATAACAGAAATTGCCGATGCTCGAAGCGAGTTGGCAACTGCGACAGAAATATTGTCTCGTGTTTCTAACGCCTATATCAATTTACAAGTAACAGCTTGTGAAGATATTCTCGAAGAAGTCATCCATTTAGATAATACAGACTATAAAGAAAGCAAAATCACGAGCTTACAGGGCAGAGTCCATTCACTCCAAAACAGTATACTGTGCACACCCGCTAACCAAGATCGTTTTAATGCAATTTCAAAAAAGCTTATCTCAGAATCACAATTAATAGAGAAAGCGCGTGATGAACAAAGAAAGTTTTCAGAAGAACTCAAGCAATTGCAAAACACAATTTCTAATTGTAAAGGGCCCAAGGACCTCAACAAAGTTCCAGTATCTGACAAGCTGCGCACATTTTTATACACTGAACTCCATCACCTTTTTTTTCCTAAAGACAAACAAATGCCTGAAAACATTTTTGATGGCACATTTTCTCTTTGGCAAATAAGCCAAGCGCTAGAATTTCTCACAACAGGGTCATGTAAAATCACTGAAAACGCAGATTATAACTTTCTTAATATTATCGCTAAAGACTCTGCAGATCTTATCTTCTTTAAGTTTCTCCCTAAAAGTTGTTTATTGACTACACGAGCAGTTAGTAAGCATTGGAAAACATTCAGTGATGAGATGATAAAAAAAATCACTGAATTAAAACTCCCCCCAATCGAACTATTTACAAATCCAAGTTTTCTACCATCAATCTCTAAACGAAATGTTCAGCGCGCAATCTATTCCCCCAGCTTGGATTGCCAAAACACATAAAAATTGTGTGTGTTCTCAGTAGATCTGAGTCGTAAAAATTTGAAACTTGGGAAAAAAACAGCAACAGCGAATGGATAAAAACCAGTCAGATCAGTCTAGAGGACACAATTTCTCATTTAGATGTGAATCATTCCCATCTTGTTATTGGAACGAATGAAGGAAAAGCGCACATTTACTCCATTCAGGGAAATTCCCTTACCTTGAAAAACACTGTTTCCATTACAAAACCTTTGAAAACACACAATCCAACTTCCCAATTTTCTTTGGGTCTACTCAGGGTGTATATCCTAAGGATCCTAAGGACTTTCATAATGGGCTAACAATTTATGATTTTGAATCTAAGGAGTGCCGTCCTTGCACACTTAATGGACCCGATGTACAACCTTCGTTAATAAAACAATGTGGATCTGGGTTGGCTTTACTCGGTGCAACAGATAGTGCAGTACATATCTTTGAACCAAATTCAGCTCACATAAATTCACAAGAAAATGCTTTAGTATTGACACAAATAAAAGCAGTCGAATATTCAACATTTTCAAATTACAAACAAGTTCAAATCCAGGATTTTGAAATTCTAGGAAATTCGATTATTTTTTCTCTTCCTAATGGAACTCTCATTGTTAGATCGTTAAATTCTGATAAAAGACGCATGCACTTTGTAGAATTAAAAATATGCTCTGTCAAAATTCAGACCCTCTTCAATAAGCTCATTACGCACGATAAAACAGATGAAACAATCACCCTATATGATATGGAAAAACCCGGCATTGAGCTTCCTTTTACCTTAAAGGAATTCAAACAAATCGCAATGATAGAAATTGCTGAACTCTTCCTATCAGATTCTAATCAAGCTATGAAACGCTTCAATGATCTGCCTTTAGACATACGCAACTGCGTATTCGGAAGTCTTTATGAGATCCTGAATAATAAAAAAAGTTTATTTAATGCATCTTCACCAACTTGTGGTGAAGATGCATTTTATGAACGCAATGGCGAAAAATCAACAAATGCTGAAAGAAGTAAGGCGATATCTAACATCGCACAACAGCTGACAAAGTAGAAAAGCAGTGCAAGGTGTATTAGACCTCTTGCGTAGCTAGTGGTCTTTTTTATATCGAATAGCTTCCAGAGGTCGCTTTTCCACCTGTACCAGCCCAGTCTGTGTGGAAGAACTGGCCGCGTGGTTTGTCGATCCTTTCGTATGTATGCGCTCCAAAATAATCTCTCTGAGCTTGCAAGAGGTTGGCAGGCAATCTCTCGGTGCGGAACCCATCAAAGAATGTCAGAGCTGTGCTGAAGCAAGGAACCGGTATGCCGCTTTGGAGCGCAAGGGATACTACACGTCTCCATCCTGGCAAAGCTTTTGTGATCGCGTTTTTGAAAAAGTTGTCGAATAATAGGCTGCTGAGCTTAGGGTCTTTTCCAAATGCAGTAGAGATATCGTTGAGGAACCTGCGGATAATACAGCCTTCGCGCCACATGAGCGCAATGTCACCATAATTAAGTGACCAATGCATTTCATTTGCTGCCGCCCTCATCAGCATAAAACCTTGCGCATAACTGATGATCTTAGAAGCGTAGAGTGCATCCTGAAGATCAGAAATTAATTGGTTGCGGTCGCCTTTAAAAGGCGGAATCTGCTCTGGAAAAGCTTTGGATGCTTTGATCCGTTCATCTTTTATCGCAGATAGACAACGCGCAAACACAGCCTCGCCGATAAGCGTTACTGGGATACCAAGGTCAAGCGCACTAATCCCGGTCCACTTTCCTGTCCCTTTTTGCCCTGCAACATCGAGGATTTTGTCGATGAGAAGAGATCCATCGGCATCGCGCTTTGTAAAAATTTCTGCAGTGATCTGGATAAGATAACTATGTAGCGGGCCATCATTCCATTTTTTGAAAATGCTATGCATGTCTTCAGGGGATGCGTGGAGCAAATCTTTGAGCACTTGATAAGACTCACAAATGATCTGCATGTCACCATATTCAATGCCATTATGGACCATTTTCACATAGTGCCCTGATCCTCCTTCCCCTACCCAATCACAGCAAGGGCGGCCATCATCTGCTTTAGCAGCAATCGCTTGAAAAATAGGTTTAATGATCGGCCATGCTGCAGGATTACCACCCGGCATAATCGATGGTCCATGACGGGCTCCTTCTTCCCCGCCCGAAACGCCAGCGCCAATGAAGAGGATCCCTTTTTCAGCAAGGGCCTTGACACGCCGTTCGCTATCAGGATAGTGGCTATTGCCGCCATCGATGACCACGTCCCCTTTTTCAAGAAATGGCAGGCATTCTTCAATAAGCTCATCGACAGCTTCTCCTGCTTTGACCATCATCATGATCTTGCGTGGGCGTTTTAGGGCTGCAAAAAAATCTTTGAGGGAATGGGCGCCGATCACTTTGGTATTTTTAGCAGGCCCTTCAAGAAATTGGTCCACTTTGGCAACAGTGCGGTTGAACACAGCGACGGTAAAGCCATGGTCGTTCATATTTAAAACTAAATTTTGTCCCATTACGGCAAGACCAATAAGGCCGAT
>JBGAFY010000206.1:0-2844 GCA_044226975.1 Rhabdochlamydiaceae bacterium | reverse complement strand
TTCTCCTGCGACCATTCCATGGGGACGCGAAAGGCGGACCTCCCTGCCCAATCGATGATTTTTCACTGTGAGATCTCTTTCAAACCTCCCTGAGCAGATCCGGATGAAAGCCATGCTATCGCGATGGCGTCTGTCCATGTTTGCTTGGAGTTTAAAGACGTATCCGCTGAAAGGGGTGGCAATGGGGTCGATCTCGATCTCTGTTCCATCAGAGCGGACAGCGAGGCGAGAATGGGGGCATGGGGCAAGATGGATAAAAGCATCGAAGAAGGGCTCGACCCCAAAGTTTGTGAGGGCTGAGGCGAAGAACACAGGGGTTACTTCTCCAGCCAGGAATGCCTCATGGGAAAAGGGATTGCCTGCCATTTCTAAAAGATCGAGCTCTTGCAGGAGCTTGGTATAGTTTTCTTCGCCGATCTTTGTGCGTGCTTCTTCACTATTTAAGGGAAGTCGGGAAATAGCTGCTTTTTGCGCTCCGCCATGGGATGTTTTTGTGAAGAAGACGCACTCATTGGTTGTTCTGTCTACTACTCCCTGGAATTCTTTGGCTGAGCCAATAGGCCAGTTCATGGCATACGAATGGATTTGCAGGACATTTTCTACTTCGGTCATTAAGTCGAGGGGGTCGCGTCCAGGCATGTCCATTTTGTTCATGAAGGTCAGGACGGGGATTTTTCTAAGCCGGCAGACTTCAAATAGTTTGCGTGTCTGTTTTTCAACCCCTTTAGATGCATCGATGACCATGATGGCGCAATCGGCTGCAGTGAGTGTTCGGTATGTGTCCTCAGAAAAGTCTTCGTGACCAGGGGTGTCTAATACGTTGATGATCGTGTCTTTATAGGTGAACTGCATCGCTGAAGAGGTGATGGAGATCCCTCGTTCTTGCTCCATGGCCATCCAGTCAGAGGCGGCTGCTTTGCGCCCTTTACGTCCTTTGACCATGCCGGCAGTTTGGATCATTCCAGAATAAAGAAGGAGTTTTTCGGTCAAGGTCGTCTTTCCCGCATCAGGGTGGCTGATGATGGCAAAAGTGCGTCTTTTGGCGACTTCTTCTTGGATCGAGGATATGGTTTCCATGCGTGCAATGGTATCAAGTAATGCAATCTTTTTCTATTTGAAATTTTCTTGTTTTGCGAGCATCTCGCTTCCAAAGACGCAAAGAATGGGCTGATAGGATTGAAAATTAAATTTTATTTTTATAAATGTTTCGTTAAGATCGCACCTCGAATTCCCAAAAATTGAAGGTGATGATGAAACTAGATCAAGCTATAAATGCGGTGCAGAATGTATCCAATGATTCCTATGTAAATCAAATGCCAAAGGGTGTTGTTGAAGCTGCAGCGAAAAGTTTTGTGTACTCTTTTGCATTTTCGACTCTCTTTTCCGGTGGGAATGTTTTATTTGGGGCAGCCGGGGGTGTTTTAGGCTCCTTGATGACTATAACGGAAGCGGTGAGTAGACCGATATTTATAAAGCTCTTTAATAATAGTACCAATGGTTTGAATCTTGTAAACCTCGTGTTAAGAAATGTGATTCTTGTCACGTGCGTAGGTATGATAGCTCAGCCTATCTTGTCTGTTACATTAAATATGAATATGGGAATCAATTTGGTGAGAGCTGTCGTGTCTGTTACTTTTTGGGAAATTATCTTTAATTCTAACGCAAGAAACGATCGCGCCTACAGTTATTTTTGGCTTGTTATTAGATAACATTCTTAAATGAAACAGATTGATTGGCTCTTTTTTGGAGTGCGGCGACTTGTCGCCGCTTTTCTCTTCATCGACTTGTCGATGAACTCCAGACTTTCGCGTAAAGAACTGCTTCTTCGCAAAGAGGCTCTCTCACTTTTCAGGGATAAATGTAAGTGCTGCGGAATTCATGCAGTACCGTTTGCCAGTAGGTGGCGGCCCATCGTCAAAAACATGTCCTAGGTGGCCATCACAACGGCTGCAAAGCACTTCTGTTCTCTTCCCAAAAAGACTAAAATCGTTGCGGTATGAGGTGTTCTCTGAACAGATTGGCTCCGAAAAACTGGGCCAGCCTGTTCCAGATTCATATTTTGCTTTAGAACTGTATAGGGGAAGTTCACATCCAGCGCAGTAATAAATGCCAGGATCTTTTTGATTGTAATAAGCGTTTTGGAAAGGCTTCTCTGTAGCTCCTTTGCGTAATACGGCAAATTGTTCGGCTGTTAAGCGTTCTTTCCATTCTTTTTCAGTTAAGATGAGCTTTTTTCCATCAAAACGATACTCTTGAGTGCAACTTTGATTCAGTTGACAAACACCGACATTCGGGATATTCATAAGAAAAACGATAATGAGGAAAATCAGATGCGTCATGATGTCCTTAAAAGGTCTTTCTTTCACTCTTTATCAATGAAGGCTCTTAATGTCATTCTCTTTTCAAGTTTCATGTTTTCTTTGCACGCGGATGAAGCGACATTTGCTGGAGGGTGTTTTTGGTGTGTGCAACACGATTTCGATGAAGTGCATGGGGTGATTTCAACGACTGCTGGCTACACTGGGGGCACAAAGAAGGATCCTACTTATGAAGAAGTGTCTTCTGGGACAACTGGCCATGTGGAAGCCGTAAGGGTGGAATACAACCCAAAAGAGATCAGCTATCAAGAATTATTGAACTTTTATTGGCAGAATGTGGATCCGACTCGTAACGATGGTCAGTTCTGCGATGAGGGTGCACAGTACAGGCCGATTATCTTTTATAATAATGAACAGCAGAAGCAGTTGGCGATTGAATCAAAAGATAAGCTCGTCGCAGAAAAAAAGGTCCAGCCAATCCTTGTGGAGATTCTGCCTGAGGGGACCTTTTATCCTGCTGAAAAAT
>JBGAFY010000009.1:0-20520 GCA_044226975.1 Rhabdochlamydiaceae bacterium | reverse complement strand
GGATTTGAAATTAATTGATGAGATAAAAAAGAACCGGTCCTTGTATGAAGCGAAGGAAAATAATATAACAATGACGGATTTGCACAAAATAATTGGCATAAATATTGGTCGTCATTATTTGTTAGTAGAAAAACAACATAAAGAATTAATTAAAAAAAATCCCGATTTAAAAATTGCGGCAGTTAAAAAGAATGGGTTGACTGATGATGAAAAGAAAGTTCTGAAAAGAATTCTAGAAGAAGTCAAGCAGGAAAGCGAAAAACTTAATCAACTCAACACTGCAAAGAAAATGCTAGAGAAATGGGATGTATTAGAAAATAAGACTCGTGATATCTCTGTTGAGCAAATTCGTGGTTTCTTAAGAAGCAACAAAAATTGAAGGCGACATATACCGAACATGGCTCAAAAATTAGATTTGGGCTGCGTTCGGTTTAATATAGCCTATAAGATCGTCACACAATCACTGACTCGATTAAAATTATAAGGAAAAAGCGGAAAAGGCCTCTTCGTTTCCTGGGCTTGTTGCGAGCGCGGAATAATTGGCGAACTGAGCGAGCTCTTTTCTATAGGTCATTTGGACTGGGCCAACAGCACCATGACGGTTCTTAGCGACGATGATCTCTGCTATGCCTGGTTTATTATGGGGGTCATAATATTCAGGTCTCACCAAAAGAAGCACTTGGTCAGCATCTTGCTCGATCGATCCAGATTCTCTTAAGTCACTAAGCATAGGCCTATGGTCATTGCGGTCTTCAACTTTGCGCGATAGCTGAGATAAACATAAAATGGGGATATTCAATTCCCTTGCTAATGTTTTCAGCATTCGGGAGATTTCAGAGATCTCATTTTGACGGTTATCGATAGACTTGCTAAATCCTGACCCTGAGAGCAACTGTAGGTAGTCGACGATGAGCATACAGACGTTATGGGTTTCTTTCATTCTACGTGCACGTGCTCTTAGATCAGTTACTTTTAGTCCGGGTTGGTCCTCAATGATCATGGTGCATTTTTGCATGTGGTGGACTGCTGAGACGACGCGCTGGAAATCAGAGCCATTTAACGATCCTGTTTTGATTTTTTCAGATTCGATCTCTGCTTGTGAACAGATCATACGATGGATGAGCTGGTCAGCGCTCATCTCTAGGGAAAAGATCCCGACAGGAAGTTGGTTTTTAAAGCAGATGTTCTCTGCAATGTTGAGGGCAAGCGCAGTTTTACCCATACCAGGTCTGGCAGCCAAGATCACAAGGTTAGAAGCTCCAAGGCCATCGATTTTTTTGTCTAAGTCGATGAACATGGTAGGGATTCCCGTGATGCTTAAATCCTGAGCCCCTTTTTCTTGATAGCGTTCTTGTCTTTGCTGCAGTTCTTTAATAAATGGGAGCCCAGAAGTGGATTTGACCCCGGAAAGGATCTCTTTGATGTGCGTTCCACTGCTTGATTGTGCTTGCTGGCCAATTGAGTACAAACGCGCTTGCGCCTCATCTAAAACTTGGCTTACGTCGGAAGGATCATTGAGCGCGGTCCTTTCGATCTGCTGAGCGGCATCGATCATGCGCCGTAAAAGGGCCTTGTCTTTGACCAAAGAGACGTATTCTTCAATATAGGCGGAGGTTCCGGCATACTGGGCCAATGTCGTCAAATAGCTAGCGCCGCCGATGTTTTTCAGTTGGTCTGCTCTTTTTAGCTCTTCACTGATGATATGGACATCGGCTGGTTTGTCGCTTTTATACGCAGCTTTTAGCGCGCTGAAAATAATCTTATGCTCAGAGAAGTAAAAATCGAGTTCCGAGAGGGCGTCAGAAGCAATATTGAGACTATTGATACTTGTCAGCATACACCCTAAGACCATCATTTCTGATTCTTTTGAGTGAGGTGGAGCTATCAGTTTTAGCGTTTCTTTTGTCATAGTGCCCCTAGTGCATTAGTCTCAATTTAAAGATTTTTGCCTTTTGAATGTGTATACCTAAGTAAGGAACAAAAAAAAAGCCTTGAATCATAACAATTCAAGGCTGATTCGGAAAGAGTGGATTTGAACCCACGGTACCTTTAACAGGTACGCGTCCTTAGCAGGGACGTGCCTTCGGCCACTCAGCCATCTTTCCAAAGAACAGAAAAAAACGAATATGGGGTGATTTTATCCTCCCCCAGTGTTTTAGGCAACTTATTCTATTCTACAAAGTATGACTGTGCAAGTTGTTGGCCATTAAGAGCATTCCAATGGCTTGTGTGGATCGATCCATCGGGGTTTTGTACGCTAATACTATGGATAGGTAGATAAACGTCCAAAACTTTGCGGACTGCGAAATCATTGCCGAAGGCAGCCTTTGAGAGCCTCTCTACCTGGCCAATTGAAAATCTTTTTTGCAGCCGCTCAGCATTTTGAAAAGACTTTGTGACCAAACGTTCATCGAGAACAGTTTCAGGCTTTATTCGAAGACGGGGGTTTTGCAGGTGGAGCCGATAGCGATTCCCTGATTGGACTATCAGTTGTTTGCGCCTACAGCTGTCTAGCCAAGAATCTAGAATTTCATTTTCTACATTTAAGACTTTCGTGAGCCCTTCGCGATCGCTAGAGCCGCCCTTGCGAGCTAACGTATTTAAAATTTTAAATTCATTTTTCTGGACATTTGCAAGGATACAGTCGGCAAAACCATGGGTCTTTTCCCACCCTTTGGTCTCGATGACCATTTCACCGTCCATAAGGTCCCACAAAATCACCCCTTCACTGGTCTTGTCGTCGGAAATGTTATATTTCACTTCCATCAGGAGGTAAGGATAAAATTTTAAGGAAGGTTCTAAATATTTATGTCTGTTCGTTTTTAATAACTTTGTCCGTTGCGATTCCATTATCTGATTGGCGGTATAGCGGATCTCCAAAGTATGGAAATACCCTGAATCTAAAATTTCTTCGACTTTTTGTTTTACTTCCGGGTGGTGTTGTGAGGCCCACCAAACTCCGTAGCCAGCCAAAGAAACGAGGACAATTGAAGAGAGGATGCGCAGCATAAAATTGTCTTTGAACCTATCTTTTCTACAAAATAATACTGATCGGGAGTATAATCAATCGGAATATGAAAAGTAATAAGTTTTTCACTGGGATTTTTCTTGTTTTGGTCTTAGGCGCGCTCGGCGGGCTTTTTGCTTATAATCAAGGCACTTCGATGCCAAAAAAGAAACATAAGCGCTCTCTTGCCGATAATCCTCCTTTTATAGACGCAGTCCGAGAAGTTCTTAAAAATCCTAATGCTTTTGCTTCTTTCAAGCGCCATCCAATTCTCAACCTTTTGCATGAATACAATACCTTTGAAGAAGGTCAAGATTACGCTGTAATTTTGTACTCGCGCTATCCTGAAATGCTAAAAGATGTTGATAAGCTCCGCATGAATGATGTTGTTGGCGACCCAAGGAAATATAATTTTCCTTTTATGGGTGAGTTTTCTCCTACAACGCTGCGTTATGCGAAAGTTGCTGGAGATATTAAGAATCTTTGCGGATCTTTAGAAGGTAAGGATGTGATTGAGATTGGCGGCGGGTATGGAGGTCAGTGTAAAGTTCTTTCCGAGCTCTATTCTTTACGCTCTTATACTATTATTGATGTTGAGCCAAGTTTGTCGCTCTGCAAAAAATACCTGGAGGCTAACAACATCCATAATGTTAATTTTGTGCGACTTGATGATGTTAAGAGTGAAATGCCCTGCGATTTAGTAGTCAGCAATTTTGGTCTTTCGCAATATGACCGTGGGATCCAAAAATTCCTCATCCAAAAAATTGTGCGCCACGCACGTTCTGGTTACCTAGCTTGTGGTTTTCATCCCAAACATTATGGTGTGAAGTCTCTTCCTAAGCATGAACTTATAGAACGTCTTAAGAAGCACGTTATTTCTTTAGACGAACTTCCAGAAGAGCCTCTTACTGCCAAGAACAATTGCGTGTTGTCCTGGTAGTGTGATTGTCTATAAAAATTATCTTGAGATAATCATTTAGATACATAATCAATGAAATTATGAAGAGCCAATCCTAAAAATCGACGAAATATTTTTATCGGGATAGGTCCAACCATTATTATTGATTATTTTATCAGATGAAAAAAGAACCTTCTATATTCACTCTGCTTTTGTTAGTTTCATTTTCTTCCATATCTGCAGTGCTATTTACTCCTGCACTTCCTGAGATTGCGCGGTTTTTTGCGGTTTCACATGATAAGGCGCAAGAGACGATTACTTGGTTTTTAGTAGGATATGCGTTTGGACAACTGCCTTATGGCCCTCTTGCCAATCGATTCGGAAGAAAGCCACCTCTTATTGCAGCACTTATAATCGCCATTATTGGATCGCTGCTCTGTGTACTTTCAGGATATGCGCATCAATTTTGGCTATTGCTCGTTTCTAGACTTATTATGGCCTTTGGTACGGCTGCTGGATTGAAAATGGTTTTTACTATTATAGGAGATTCTTATTCTCAAACTAGAGCTGCAAAAATAATAGCGTATCTCATTATTTCATTTGGAATAGCGCCTGGTATAGGAATTGCGATTGGAGGAATGCTAACAGAAAAGTTTCAATGGATGAGTTGTTTTTATTTTTTAGCTCTATACGGGTTGTTGTTACTTTTTCTGTCATTGCGCTTGCCTGAAACATCTAAGAAACTAGATTTACAAGCTTTAGAGTTTTCGCATATCGTATCTGGATACTGGAAAAAGCTTAAAGATTTCCAAGTCACCCTAAGCGCGATCATCGTTGGAGGCGGTACTGCTATTATCTATATTTTTGCAGCTGAAGCGCCTTTTCTTTCCATTGATCAATTAAAAGTAACCCCATCTCATTATGGCATGCTAAATTTAATTCCTCCATTAGGAATGGTTATAGGAGGAATAATTGCGACTCAACTGGCTAGCTATTTCAAACCAATAAGAATAATTGGATTGAGCCTCGGAGTTATGTTTTTCGGATCTGTAGCGATGCTTGTCGCGTTTTCTTATCAAATAAACGTTCTTTCCATCTTTCTTCCAATGCCATTTATTTATATTGGAGAAGCTTTGATGTATCCGAATGCAACAAGTTTAGCGATCTCTCGTACAGACGATGTATCGCATGCTTCTGCGATCATGAACTTCATAAATATATTTATGGGGGTTATTGGAATGCTCGTCATTGAAAGGGTCTACAAATTAACAAACCTTATGATGCCACTGACTTTTGTGGGTGTAGTCATTGTTATGATTTTAATCTATTTCCAACTTAGAAAAAAATTGAACAATCAAGTTTTGTAAAGAGAAAGGAATATGTTATTTCGGGACCGAGTCGATGCTGGTAATAAGCTCGCTTTAGCTTTAGAGACTTACAAAAATCGTATGGACTGTGTTGTGTTAGGTCTTGCCCGTGGTGGAATTGTCGTTGCTGAACGTGTTGCAGACCATTTAAATCTTCCCTTAGATGTTCTGATCGTCAAAAAAATGGGAGCTCCTGACAATGAAGAACTCGCCATAGGAGCGGTTACGGATACTGGGGAAACATTTCTCAATCAAGATATCATCACTCACTTAGGTCTTACTTCTGCATATATAGAAAATGAACGGAAACAGCAGCACAATGCAGCTCAAACACGCGGGAAACAATATCGTGGTAAACGCTCTCCACTAGTTGTTAAAAGTAAAACTGTTTTACTTGTGGATGATGGAATTGCAACAGGTGCAAGTATGCATGTCGCAGTAGATGCTATAAGGCAGCGTGAGGCACATAAAGTTATTGTCTGTGTGCCAGTAGCAGCTTCAGAATCGTTAGCGCGGCTTAAAACAGCAGCAGACGGTGTGGTTTGTTTAGATGCCCCGATTGATTTTGAGGCAGTAGGAATTTTTTATCGAGATTTTGCGCAAACCACTGACCAAGAGGTCATCCATCTTTTGTCTCTGCGCAATCCATGAGAATGTTGTAGCAGGCTCTTTAATGCGCAATGAATAGAGGCTTCGCTTAAATGATTGGTGTACTTCTTCAATAGTCGAAAAACTTTGAGATTGAGTTTGTAATTCTTCTACCCTTTTTAAAAATGCTGGAGCAGCATCTTTTCGCTGCAACGAACAAAGCGCATCTGATATTTCTTGGACGGGTATCTCTGCAATAATCTTTTTTGCGCGTTCAGAAAGCGGCATTTTAGCGTGGGGTAATGCTAAAAGAAAATTGAACATATCTCGATTGTGTTCAGGAAACGTAAGGCTATTGTCAATTTTCTTTAGCCCGAATAGCGGTTTATTTTCAGAATGATTTAAGGGGTATGCTAGAAAATTAGCGCTATGAGCGTCATTGTCAAAGGTCAGCCACGTTAAAATGAGTGCATCTTCATAAGAATCCATGTCGATACTACTCATGATTTCTTCGTCGGTTGCGCCTTCGCTAAGCCATTTTTTCACAAGAGAACTTAAAGAGATAGCATTGGGAACATATTCTTGGACTGAGCAAATTTTTTCTCTATCCACGTCATTTTTCAGTATGTTCCATGGTTCAAGCTTTGGATCTATTTTGTCGCTAATATCGTTAAATGCTGGATGTGTGAGGATTTCTAAATGAGTGCGTGGAACAGAATTTTCTATTCCAGCGATGCATGCTGTTTCATACGCTAAGACCTCGTTGAAAGCACTTGTGTATGGAGGAATGTAAGGTCTGAGACGATATTCTTCAGAAGCAAAAGGTGTAGAATGCCCTTTGGGATTGTTAATACAGAAAATTTCTTCATCGAGAGGTTTAACTACATAGCGCGCAGATCCGTAAACATCTAAGAGGAAATATGCAGAGCCTTCTCCATCTGGTGCTGGAATAAGTTTTTCTTCTGTACGGTCTATTGAAGCGAAATTTTGATTTAATTGATCTTTAAGTAAGCGTATTTCCTCCCTTCTCATTTCGAGCAACTTTAAGACTTCTTGCGGAGGGTAAGTTTTGACGGCTTTCCAATAATCGCCCATGTGTAGAGGATCAGAAGCAGATATATTGCTTGAGTTAGCCTCAAGAGAGTTTGTAATGTTGAGGAAACTTTTTAAATGTCTGATTAGTTCAGCTGATGCAGAAAAAAGCGCATGTGAATCGGACGCTTTAAATGTTTCAAGCGAAAGCCCTTGTATTTCTTTAAAAGCTTCGACTTTCATATTTTTTTAAGAATTTTTCCTCTGGGCAGACTCTCTTCTATGCTTTGTAAAAATTGGTCTCGACTGATCTCGTCTTCTACGCGATAAAGAAAACCAAGGTAAGTGATTTGGTAGACGCATACTGAAGCAGAAGCAAGATCAAGAGCTGGAATGTTTAAATGGGAAACGGCTTTGAGAGCACCTTCTTTAAAAGCGCGATTAGAAGAAGCTAGCACGACGTGGAAATATTCCCCTTTCATCTCTGATCGCATCAATATAACCTGCTCTGAGGTGTCAAATTCTAACAGCTCCTTTAGAAGAAGGAAATGTTCTTTGAGAACTTTAACAGGAAGGATGTTGAGCATCAACGAGGGGGTCAGAGAATGGAAAAAAATTTTCCATTAAAAAATCATTTCTCGGATCAATTTGATCGATTTGTTCTTTAAGAGCTTTGAAAGCCTCATGCTGTTTAGAGAAAATTCCTCCATTGAAATCACGGATATCTCCTAGGATGCGTGCTAATTCCATGGAAACTGCTTGTCTAGCCTTGAATATGTCTAAAGAATAATCCCTACGTAAAAAGAGCTTTTTGTCGATCTTTACTTTAAAAACGTTGGCTTCTTTTGGATATTTGTTGCGCAGCTTGCCTACGTGTTTTTTCTCTAATTCAGTAAATTTTAATGGAGAAGACGCTGAGTGTAGAATTTCTTGGATGGAAGCATCTTCGGGCTTCAAAATTCTAAGTAAAATAACAGTGAAAGATAATTCTTTTTCAGTCTGCGTATCAAAAGATAGGATGACTTGAGGAAGGTCTCGGATGTACTTGAGCTCTTGGCTTAAAAGAAGGATGTTGCGCATCACTTCTTCTTCATTTCGTGGCATAAAAATAGGACTGATCGTACTTCCTATCCCTTCTTTTAGCTCTCGAGGCAATCTCTTTTGTAGAATTTTGATTTCTTCTAGAGAGAAAGCTTCGTTTTCTCTTTTCATAATTTCAATGTAGAAGAGTCGAATGCCATCAACTCCTTGTCTATCTACAATGTAAGACCCTTCTATTTTTTTCACATGGGGCAAGCACTGCATAATTGCTCCCATGATGTGACGCTCTTCAAAAATTTCATTTTCATTGAGAACATTTATCGCAATGAGGACGCCAACAACAGGGCAAAGTCCTTCGCGTGTCTGTACTTGGGTCTTAAGCAGCTTGCAAAGCAGTTGTCTTTGATGCGGATCTTCTGTAATAGCATTGTGAATTGCCTTGCGGAAAAGGTAAATGAGTGCGAGCAGACGGCCTAGATGTTTCAAATCTCTCGAGGCGGTGAAATGTCCGCCAAACAATAAGACGAAGCTTTGAATCTCATAGAACATGTTCAGCTCAAAGAAATTAGGCCTCTTTTTTAGAAGGGGAGCAAAGTTGTCTTTAATGCTCGCAATTTTTTCTTCTGCTGAGAGCTTTATCAAGAATTGCTGCATCTGATCAAAAACATTTAGATTATATTCTTTGTCGGGGCGATTGATCAAAGCAGCGATGTTTTCTTGGATCATGACCGTCTTCTCTTCAGGAGACAGATGCATGGCGACGATGCGCCGAGCATTTTTTACAGCAGAAATGTTGAGACGTAGTTGAGCTGTGATTTTTGGCAGGTTATTTCGAATGAGAACAAGATCTCTCTCATCTTCGATTTGCATAACGACTTGATGGAAGAAATAGTTGCAGTCAGGAAGATTGAGGAACTGAAAGTTTAAAGATTGGGCAGAGCAAAGATTGACTAGCTTTCCTGGTATTAACCATCGACTGACTGTTTCAGAAACATAGCGACCTACACCTTGCGTAGCTTCCGAGGGACAAAGCATGTTGATATAAAGAGAACAAGGAGCATGCAGAGCATCAGACCAAGAAAAAAGCGGAAGAAGATCATCTAGATATTTGAGACAATGGCGTCTTTCAACATGACTCTTTGCCTCCTTAATCATTTTCAAGAGGTCTTCGGTAAGAATGTTTTTTATTCCGTGATTAATAAAAGAGATAAAAGTCGCAAAATCAAGCCCTTGAAAAGGGGGGGGGCTGAACGACGCCTTGATTAAAAGTTCATCAGGTTCAGCTATTGCTTCACGAAACAGCGTAGGAAAAGTAGTTGCGTAAGGAGTTGGAAAGTGGGTAAAGCGAAATTTTTTCCTGCTCTCAATGTTCATATAACTACTAGAGGTTTTGTTCGTTATTTTGGACGCAAATTTTTGAGAAATAAATATCTCCGATAGGAGAAAGTGCAATTTTGACATGCGGTTGCACCATTACAGCAAATTTCCAGTGATAGATAGGGCAAATAGGGAATTCTTCCATGAATATTTTTTCAGCAGCCTCAAGAACTGAAGCGCGTTCACCTGCATTTTGTACGTAGAAAGATTGGTCAAGTAAATGAGAGTAGTTTTCGTTGTACCATGACGCGTAGTTCTTAAGATTTTCCTTAAGTTTATATCTCTCTAAAATATTCATTGGATCATTGTATTGGGCCATCCAAATCGTTTGAGCAAAGGTGTAGTTGCGTTTGGAGAGTTTGTCAATGAGGACTTTGCTTTCAAGATTTTCTAAGTTGACAGTGATCCCAAGTACATCTTTCCATTGCTGTTGTATGGCCTGAGCGACTTTATGGTAAATTTCGGTTTGCACGTAGTTATATGTCAGAGATAGGTCAGAGGCTTTAATATTGAGTTCCTTTAACCCGCGTTCAAGATATTTTTTTGCAAGTTCAATATCATGGTCCTTATAAAAAGCACTTTTACGTCCATTTTTCATGACAGAGGGAATGGTGGATAATGCAATTTCTTCCTCAAGCTGAGTTATGTTTTCAATAATTGCAGTTCGGTTAAGCGCAAGGGAAAAAGCTTTTCGCATGTTCCGGTTGTGAAAAGGGAATTGATCTGTGTTAAATGCGATGAACGTAGAACCTGCAGTAGGATAGATACTAAGGTTATCATTATTTTTATACGTGCGCAGTGCATCGATAGGAATTGGGGAAAGTGGGGCTCCAATGATGTCCAGCAAACCTTTTTCGAACATTTGCAATGCAGTTGATTCGTTGTCGATGATGCTCATTTGGATTTCATCAATGGTGACTTCATCTTTTTCCCAATAAAATGGATTCCTTTCGATTACAAGCTCATCTTTATGTTTCCAGTTTTTTAAAGAAAATGGCCCATTGGAGACAAAAGTTGAATCTGTTCGATAAATCCAATCGGGATCGGTAAGGTCCAAGGATTTTTTAATCGGAAAAAGAACGCAAAAAGATGTTAACTGTAAAAAGTAGGGGGTAGGTTTTTCTAGTTGAACTACAAGAGTTTTCTCATCGATAGCCTTGACTCCGATTTCATCTGGAGGAACGAGCCCCTTTTTCGCCTTTTCTGCATTTTTGATAGAATACAATAGGTGGGCATTGATGGCAGGGAAAGAGGGAGATAAGATTGTCTTCCAAGAATATTCGTAATCTTCTGCGAGGATCGGTGTTCCATCCGACCATTTACAATCTCTTAAGTGAAAAGTATATGTTGTCCCATCCGCAGACAGGTCGATGCTTTGTGCTTGAGCTGGGGATGTTTCATTGTTCTCGTCTAACCTAGTCAGTCCTTCAGAGATCATAAAATGGAGGTGTGACGAGACGACATCTCCCCCACGACGAGGATCTAATGTTGAGGGATCTCTTTGGATATTCATGCGAAATTTTCCCCTACTTTGCTTTGAGGGAAAGTCCTTGCTGCTGCAACCTTGAGATCCTAATGTGAAAAAGGAAATCATGATTAAGATGATATACTGTGTACAGTGGCGCATGATGTACCTCGCAAGTACAGGCATAAAAAAGGGTGGCAAAAGTTGCCAATTCTTTCGAAAGTGTTAAAGATTATATTTAGATTGCGAAAAGATTCAAGAAATCTTTTCGTTAAAATAGAAAAAGATCTGCTTCAGGAGTGAAACATCTTATACGCATTGTGATTTTTACGCTAGCTGTTTATGAGAATATTTCAAATTGCAGGAGTTTTCCTATCGCACTTGAAATTTTCTAAAGTAACTAAGTCCGTCAGAAATTGGAAAATGATCGTAAGCTAGAGAATCCGGGGGCCAAAAGAAAAGCTCTAGCAAATCCTTAAATTTTCTATAAGGTTCTTCGCTTGCGCCATAGCGTGCAAGTCTAGTATTGACCCTTTCTTCTTGTGGATGCTTTATTAATTCCTGTCCCCATACAAGAGCTTGAGACTTTGAAAACCCGATTGCACCTCCAAATAAAAGCGTTCCTCCAATTGCCGCTGAAATGCCCAAGAGAATTCGAATAGGCGTAATGCAAATCCACCCTAGCACGAAGGGGAAAGGTGGGGGGGTAGCTTTCCAAAAGAAAGAAAATATAGTGGAGATTAAACTACCGCTAACTGCAAAAGGAGTTGCTAGAGTCGCTGTAGCTTTGACAATTACTTGCCCGATTTTTGAAGCTGTGAACGGAATGATACCCACAACTCCGGCAGCAGCAAATTTTGTATAAAGTTCAAGCCCGGTAATTTTTCTATTGGGGTCAGAGGCTAACGATGAGATGCAGTCCTGTGTATAAGGTTCTGTATGACGGATTTTCACTGTCTTAATTTCAGGTAATGGGGATTCAATTCTGCCAAAACCTATCTTTTTTACATCAGTCATATAAAACCTCATTTTTGCAGGTCAATAATAGCATTTCGTAAAGAAAAAAGCAATTAAGTTGAATTATGCCGAACATGGCTCAAAAAATCGGATTTCGGTCGCGCCAAAGCTCCCGCGGTTTAACGATCGTAAATCTAACAATATTAGAAACGTGGAAGCGACTTACAATCGTTGCCCCCCCGTGGCTTTGACGCAGCTGAAATGAGTGTTTATTTTTTCAAAAATGGTGTACGTTGGACCAAAGAAACGTCGGCTGGATGCGTAGGATAAAATTTTATATCCTGCATATCCTGACCAATCCTCTCGCTAAGCGGATCCTGTTTTTCTTTTGAAGCAATTCGTCACACAAACTCCCTGTAAAAGTTTGTCTTGGAGCAATAAAAAATTAGATTATTCGAACTAATTTACAACGAAAAAATGCGATCTGGCTAAATCTTGAGAGTTTGACTTGCTGTATTCAATCACAAATTCGTGTAAACATTGAGTGACTTGCTCATCGATTTCTTTTTGCACAGCTTTTCCTGTCTTAATAATGTAGGTTCTTCCAAAGACTGGAATTTTTCCTCGAAATCCATTTGAGGTCTTTGAATCTACCATCGCATTCATAGATAACAAAAACGTTCCCTTTTCAATTTTACTTAAGTCGATGTAGAAATTAACCTTAGATAACAAAGCATCAGCTTCTATTGAATCAGCGCCAGTTGTGAGAACCTTGATTTTATTATCGACAATTTTGTCTAGAATTGGCTTTAGGTTTATTTTCCATTTTTCAGACGAAAAACAAAAAAATGAAACAGAGTTCAGTGAAGAGTAGTTAAAAATTTCGGATGAAACAAAGTTGTTTTTTTCTAAGAGAACTTCCCCTCTTAAATGTTGATGGCCTAAGATCGTTAAAATGAAAGCTAGTCCCAAGCAGGATCTGGTGGAATACCCAGTACTTCCATATTTTTCCAAGCATCTACAATAGGCTGCACGCATGTTTTCCAAAATCCGCTTTCTGAACAACATTTTCTTGCTCCTCTCCCAATAGTGTAAATTGCCGATTCGATTGCTAATAACTTTAATCTATCTACGGGAAGTTTACTTGCTGTGATTAAAGCTACATTGACAGTGTTGTCAACAGCATCTAGACAATCATAAGGACCCATTACCTCCGGCCCAATAATTGGCCAGTGACGTTTTATTTCAGCCTCTTGTTTTTTTTCTTTTTTTGCCGCACTGCTTGGAATTGAGAAGTTTCTCAAATTTGCCGAATTGGCCATGACTCTTATCTGTTGGACCTTCTAAACAGGTTGTTGCTAAAGCCTTATCAAATAGAATTCGAAGTTGTCGGTAATCGTCTTGATCATGGGTAAATGGTAAAAGCGACTCAGCTTTTTCAATGTTGTTTAAAGAATAATAAAACTTTCCTTCAAACAGTTCAATTTCAGCAACTTTTAATAATTCATCGATTTCATAATCAATATTATTTTGAGGAGATGGATAAGAGATCGCAGCAGTGTTTTCGCATGCAAATAAGCATAAAGACCAAAAATGTAAGGATAATAAGACCCTGCATAAAGATCTTTTCATTTGAAAAACCTGCTTTCAAAGAAAATCAATATTATATTTGAATTTTGAGGATTATGCAAAATGATTTCTTGAAAAAATGATAGCCGAGAGGCTATCCATGTGAAATGAGTGTTTTATGCGTCTTTCATCGAAAGCAAGAACTCAGCATTGCTGTTGGTCTTCTTGAGACGGCCGACCAATAGATTCATGGCGTCAAGAGGAGACAAATCAGCTAAGGCTTGACGGAGAACATAGATCTTATCGAGCTCATCAGGATGATAGAGCAGGTCTTCTTTACGTGTTCCGCTCTTTATGACATCGATAGCAGGATAAACTCTACGATCTGCCAATCTTCTATCGAGCACGAGCTCCATGTTGCCGGTACCTTTGAATTCCTCAAAGATAACTTCATCCATACGGGAGCCTGTTTCGATCAAGGCTGTTGCGATAATAGTAAGGGATCCTCCTTCCTCAATATTTCTTGCAGAACCAAAGAAGCGTTTAGGTTTGTGCAAGGCATTGGCATCGATACCGCCACTAAGGATTTTTCCAGAGTGAGGTTGCGATGTGTTATATGCTCTGGCAAGTCGTGTCAAGTTGTCCAATAAGATGACGACGTCATGGCCATATTCGACTAGTCGACGGGCTTTTTCAATTGCCATCTCAGCGACTAAAACGTGACGGTCAGCAGGTTCATCAAATGTCGAGGAAACAACCTCTCCTTTGACGCTGCGGATCATATCCGTTACTTCTTCAGGTCGCTCATCGATCAAGAGGACGATAAGGACAACTTCAGGATTATTGGTAGAGATCGCGTTGGCGATGCTTTGTAGAATAATTGTTTTTCCTGAACGAGGAGGTGCGACGATCAAAGATCGCTGTCCTTTTCCAATTGGAGCTGTCAAATCGAGGACTCGCATGGAAAGCTTGTCTTTTGTCGTCTCCATTACGAGGCGTTCATCAGGGTAGAGTGGAGTTAAGTTTTCAAACAGAACGCGTTCACGAGCTCTTTCTGGCGGTTTGTTATTGATCTTTTCGACTTTGAGCAAAGCAAAATATTTTTCTTTTTCTTTAGGAGATCGGATGGTTCCGTAAACTGTGTCTCCTTTTTTAAGATCAAAACGGCGAATTTGCGCTGGGGAGACGTAAATGTCTTCTGCAGAAGGTAGGTAGTTGTAGTTAGGAGAGCGTAGAAACCCAAACCCATCAGGCAATACTTCGAGAACTCCCTCGCCCACCAATACTTCCGTTGGTCTTTCGGACAAGGCTTTGACAACTTCAAAGACGATCTGAGATTTTGTAAGAGCTCCGAGATTTTTCAGCCCCATGCTGCGCGCATAATGATTGAGCTCGTCGATATTCATCCTTTGAAGGTCGGCGATCTTTGTGATCGATTCTGCTCCACTCAGGGAAGAACCCTCAGGTGGAGGAGGCAAAGGATTTCTGTCATGGTCGGATCCAAAATCCTGCTTTTGGTCTTGTTGTATGTCTTCTGGACTCATCGAAAATATTGCTCCTTATGAGGGATTTAATTTGCGGAAGTGATTCTTCATTGTCACTGCCTAATTTGCTAGAATGTTAAACAGAGAACGGACTTGAACCTTTAGATCATCAATCGAACCGTTATTGTCGATGACGTAATCGGCGTGAGCGGCTTTTTTATCGGGATGCCATTGTCTTTGAACACGCTTATCGTACTCTAATAAATCGTAGGTTGTGTTTTCTTGGAACCGTTTTTTTGAGAATTCTTCTTTTGCGACAACGGCAACTACGCAGTCGAAGGAGTTTTGGCTTTCAGTTTCAAACAATAAAGGAATTTCTGCGACAAGCAAAGGATAATGTTTTGAACCCGCCTCATCAAAACGCCGCTGAATTTCACGCAATGCGGCAGGATGAAGGATGTTCTCTAAAGCTTGGAGTTTGTGTGGGTTTGAAAACACGATTTCTGCAATTTTTTTTCGATTAATTTTTTGATTTTCAATGATACCGGTACCGAGTAACTGTACTACTTGCTGACCTAGTGAGGTTGTGGGTGAAAGCAACTGATGTACGATTTCATCAGCACTGACAGAATAAGCGCCCAGGCTCTCGAAAATGTGGCATACTGTGCTTTTGCCACTTGACAACCCGCCTGTTATTGCGATCTTCCTCAATTTTAACACTCCCCCCAATTTTTACCAATGGAAATCTCCACCGATAATGGGACTTTGAGGTCAAAAACGCCCTCCATAATTTCTTTTACGATTTTGGATAATTTATCTACTTGATAATCAGGACATTCCAATATCAATTCGTCATGAATTTGAAGCAATAAATGCCCTAAAGTAGGCTCAATTAAGATCCTTTCTTGGACCCTGATCATGGCCAGTTTTATCAAGTCTGCAGCTGTTCCTTGAAGGGGGGTATTGATCGCTAGCCGTTCTGCCGCGGACCGGATCATGGGGTTTTTACTTAGGATATCAGGGATAGGCCTCTGTCTTCCAGTAATAGTGACTGCCCGGCCAGTTGTGCGTGCTGCTTCTTTACAGTGCTCAAGAAATTCTCTTACTTTTTTATAACGCTGAAAGTACGTATCGATGAAGGCTGCAGCTTCTTTGTAATCAATATCCAAACCTTGAGAAAGTCCGAATGCTTGTTGTCCATAAAGTATGCCAAAATTGACAGCTTTTGCTTTATGCCGCATTTCTTGAGTCACATCGCGAAGAGGGACGTCGAAAACAAGAGAAGCCGTGTAGGCATGAACATCCTCCCCTTCATTAAACGCCTTGAGCAAATTAGGATCCTCGCTCAAATGTGCGAGTAAGCGTAGCTCGATTTGAGAATAGTCAGCTGAAACAAAGCTCCAGTTAGACTGCTCCGGGAGGAAGGCAGTGCGGATTTCTTTTCCTACCAGGGATCGGACGGGAATATTTTGTAAATTTGGATCCTGGCAAGAAAGCCGTCCAGTTGCAGCGACAGATTGATTAAAAGTGCAGTGGATCCGGCCAGTCTTAGGATAGATTTGTTGAGGTAATGATTCAACGTATGTGGAACGTAGTTTTTCTAATGTCCTGTATTCGAGGATCTCTTTAATTATAGGGGATTCTGCCTTGAGGGATTCTAAAACATCTGCGCTTGTAGAAAAGCCTGTTTGTGTTTTTTTTGGCGGATTAATTTGCAGCTTTTCATAGAGGATTGTGCTGAGTTGTTTTGGAGAGTTAAGATTGAATTCTTCTCCAGCAATAGCATAGATTTTTGTTTCGAGAACGAGTATTTTTTGTTGTAGCTCAATAGACATGGAATGGAGCTTTTCTTTATCGACGAAAATCCCTTGACGCTCCATGGCGACTAAAACCATGATCAATGGAATTTCAATCGAATAAAAAACGTAAGACAGGTCTAGTTTCTCAATTTCTTTTTCAAACAGACTTTTCAAACGGCAAGTGTAGTCCACATCTTCACAACAATATGCACACACTTTTTCGATAGGAACCTGGTCCATGGTAATAGCTGCTTTCCCTTTTCCGATCAGGGAATCGATTGAGATCTTGACTTTACCGAACAAGTCCAAAGAGAGGTCGTCGAGATTGTGGCGAGCATTTTGTGGGGTCAAAACATCCGATGCGAGCATCGTATCGAACCCGACCTTCTTTATTGAAATCCCTTCATTGAGAAGAACATGAATGTCGTATTTGATATTGTGTCCATAAAAACTCACATTAGGGTCTTCTAATAATGGGCGCAAAACGGCGAGAGCTTGTTCTTTTCCTAAATTTCCATTCATTGGCACGTACCAGGCTTCTTCTGGCTTCACTGCAAACCCGATGCCGACGATGTTTGCCTTCATGAACTTAATATCTGTCGTTTCTGTATCTACACAAATCGAGGGATGTTGTTTTAGATGCTGGACTAATGCCTTCAATGATTCTGCATCATCGATGCGGTGGTAGTGTGTTTCTTGTCCTGGATCCTTAATGGAATCTGAATTAGGCGAATTGGATTCGAGTTCTCTTAGCAGAGTCATAAAGTTCATTTTCTGAAAGAATTCGCGCAATTCCTGCATTTTTGGAGGATGAAGCTCGTAAAAATCGATTTCTTTGGGAACCTCGACATCAACATCTATGGTCGCTAATTTTTTGCTCATCAGAGCAATGTCTTTGCCATCGATAATTGTTTGTCTGCGTTTTTGCCCTGAGATCTTGTCTGGGTGGGCCAAGATATGTTCCATGGTCCCGTGCTCTTGTAGGAGCGCCGCGGCAGTCTTCATTCCAAAGCCTTCAAGTCCAGGAATATTATCTGAAGCATCTCCCATTAGACCGAGCAGGTCAGGGATCTGTTCAGGAGTGACTCCGAAGATTTCCTTTGTTTTCTTTTGATCAATGAGGAGATTGTCTTTGTGGGGATTGAGTACGAAGACATTGGATGTAATGAGCTGGCAGAGGTCTTTATCGCTAGAACAAATAAAGACTTTGCTGCCATTGCGTTCGGCCCATTTTGTAATGGTTCCAATTGTATCGTCCGCTTCAACACCTGTGATGGAAAGAAGAGGAATTCCTGCTAGCTCACAAAATTGAAGTGCTTTTTCCAATTGAGGAAAAAGATCTTCGGGCATTCCTGCGCGATGTTTTTTGTAATGCTCATAAATTTGTTCGCGGGAACGCTTATTTTCTGGGCCATCGAACACAGCAACAAGGTGGGTGGGGGAAAAATCTTTAATGATTTTGTAAAGAGAGCGGATCAATCCATAGAGAGCATTAGTTGATTCTCCCGTAGAATTAGTGAGCGGTCCTATGGCGTAATAAGCGCGGAATAGAAAATTGACCGCGTCAACAATATATATTTCTTTCATTAATTACGAAGTTTGCCTTGTAGAACCTTGATCAGGTTATGGTGTGTATAGGTATAAGAATTTTCCTGCGAAATCTGGGGGTGGTTGTTGTTGCCCAACATCAAAAGTATGCGAAAGTTTGCCTGTGATCAAGGGGGAGCTTTTTTGTGCGATCTCGCTTAAGAAAGAATGTGGGGGAGAGAGCTTGACAACTTGATATTTCGTCCCTTGAGGGATCTTAGCAGCTTCCGCGAGGTCTCTCATTGCAGTGTTATAATCACTATCAGCGACATCGATATATCCCAAAGCTTGAGCCTGATTTGAAAGGTAGACTTGTGCACCATAGTCGTCTATAAGATTTTCTTTTGCTAAGCGAGGATGGGACTGAGTCACAATGTCCACGAATCGATCATACAGTACAGAGAGGATATTGCGCAGAGATTGAGCTTCCCCTTCTTTCCAAGGTCTGAATGGGTTGAGCATGTCTTTATCCTTACCTTCTGTCAGGGTTAGCGACTGCACTCCTATTTTGCCCATTAGGTCAGTAAAGTTGAATGCGGGCCCTAAAATAATTCCCACAGATCCAATTACGCTAGGAGGAGTGGCATAAACGCGATCCGCTGCAGAAGTGATATACATACCTCCAGAGCAACAAAGACCATCCACAAAAGCGTAAATAGGTACGTTGTATTTTTTCTTGTATGCTAACAATGCGCGATAAATGCCGTCGCAATTTGTTGTCTCGCCGCCAGGTGTATTAACATGCATGAAAATAGCTTTGACGCGTTCATGTTGCAAAAGGCCCTCTTGCGAGTCAAGAAGGATCGACTCTATCTTAGCGGATGTCAGATCCTCATCACCTAAAATCCCATGAAAATCTAAACGCAAAATGACGGTGAAGAGGCGGATAAGACATCTCTTCGTCCTTGAGCATCAGCTTCGATGGTCATTTCACTTTTTTCTGGGGTGATTTGAGAGGAGCTAAAAAATGTCAGAAAGAAGAAAATCACTATAAATGCGACCAGAATACCGAAAGCGCCAGCAAAAGTTGAGCAAAGGGTTCGAAGAGCGTGAACAAAAATCGACTCTTTCAAATAGTTCATATGCGTCCTGTTATTTGATGTGTCTAATAAGGTAAGGGTTCGTCGCCTTTCTGAGGGTTTTTGACCATATTTTGGTTCTTCGTAAGGGGTAGTATACTGAAAGTCAATACAAGCCCCGTACTAAGAACCGAATTTTAGCTCAAAAAACCTGATAATCGACAGAACCTTGCTTTGTAGACGTCCTCTTATGTGTTTGAACCCATCTTAAAAAACCCCATCCTTTAAATCCAAGGTTTCTTCTTCTTAACTCACCTTACGCAGCAAACTGCTTCTGCATCTATCCTCTTCCATCCGCTTTTCTGAGTAAGGGGTGTTCTTAAATTTCTTCTTTTCTTGACAGCCGCCGATATTCGGTATAATTATCATATCGACATTCAATTGAGGAAGATAATGTTTGCAGATGCGACACCGTTAGAACAAGAAATTGCCTGGATCGCTGAGATCGTAATTGGAGTAGCACTGCTTATTTGCGCAAGCTATGGGGTAAAACATCTCCTGAAGTATTTGCGAAGGCGTTTGCTAACCTTGTCGCCAGAATGGCGAGAAAAAATTGATTACATTGTCTTACCGCCACTTAAATTATTTCTTTGGTCTGTAGGGGTTCTATATGGGATTGAGATCATCGCACGACGTATTCAATTTACTGCAGTGTCAGGACATGTCACGCCTTTGCGCAATATTGCATTAACTATCTCCATTACTTGGTTGGTCTTACGATGGAAAAATGTTTTCCAGCAGGCGTATTGTAACAAGTCCTCTCAAGGAATTTTAGGTGTTGATCGTGGGATCATCCATGCGTTAGGTCGGCTGTTTGGGGTGATTGTGTTCTTGCTTGCTGGTATGGCAATTTTGCAAATACTCGGCATTAGTATTCTCCCTCTTGTTGCTTTTGGAGGAATTGGAGCAGCGGCTGTGGGATTTGCCGCAAAAGACATGATCGCTAATTTCTTTGGCGGGTTTATGCTCTATGTCAATCAACCTTTTATGATTGGTGATTTTATCCTCCTTCCAGAAAAAAATATTGAAGGCCATGTGGAAGAAATTGGTTGGTATCTCACATCGATCCGCGATAAGGATAAAAGACCCTTATATATTCCAAACAACATGTTTTCGAATCAGTTTGTGGTAAACGCTTCCAGAATGTCTCATCGACGTATCCGCGATCTTATTAGCATTCGCGCTGAAGATGTTGATAAACTTCCTAACTTAGTTTCAGAAATAAAAAAGGTCTTTGAGGCGAACCCGTACATTGATAAGAACTTGCCAA
>JBGAFY010000205.1:0-2889 GCA_044226975.1 Rhabdochlamydiaceae bacterium | reverse complement strand
AGATGATTTTGAACATGTGTTTATTGAAGACCTCGGTAGCCGTAATGGGGTTTTAGTCAATGGTGAAATGATCACGGAGCGCAGAGAGATCACTTCTCAAGATCTCATTGCATTAGGAACAACGACCTTCTTATTGATCGATCAAGAACAAATTCATGAAACGATCTTCTCTCCACCTACAAGCATCTATGCAAAACCAGAAGTGCCGTCCGAAGAAGCTAGCATAGGCTCTATGGGGGAAGCTACACTTCCTGCGATCAAAAGAGATTGGCGCGAAATGGTTATTCCAAAGCGCCACCTGATCGTCGCTTGCGTCTTTGCGGCTTTCGTCCTGGCAGTAGTGTTCGGCATGCTCTCGCTTTTCGAATCTGAACCTATTTCTGTTCATCCCAAAAATGAAAAAGAAATCGTGCAAGAAGCGTTGGCTGGCTACAGCGACATTCAATTTTCATTCAACGAAGCGAATGGCAAATTATTTTTAGTCGGGCACGTATTGACAGGCGTCGACAAGCAAGAGTTAATTTATCTGCTCAAAGGACTTCCTTTCATTCAATCCATTGATGACAACGTCGTTGTGGATGAACTTGTCTGGCAGAACATGAATGCATTACTCATGACCAACAGCGATTGGCAAGGGATTACGATCCATGCCCCCGTTGCTGGCAAGTTTGTCATGCGCGGATATCTGCAAAACCTTGCTCAGGCGCAAGCACTTGCCGACTATATTAATGTTAACTTCCCCTATCTCGACAGATTAGATAACCAAGTTGTCGTAGAAAGCAACCTCAGCACACAGATTGAAGGCCAGCTCGTTGAACGCGGCTTCGGGTCAGTGACTTTCCAATTGAGCAATGGAGAACTCGTCCTTGCAGGTAGAATTGATGGCCATCACAGCGAAGAATTCCAAAAACTCGTCAATCAATTTAAGTCGCTCCAGGGAATTCGCGTAGTGAAAAATTTTGTCGTCCTGACAACGCAAGATACTTCACGCGTTGATCTTTCTTCACAATATCAAGTCTCCGGTTTTTCAAAAGGCGATGACGCCATTCTGTATGTCGTTGTCAATGGAAAGATCATGTCTTTGGGAGATATTTTAGACGGAATGTTGATCACTGGACTGCAACCAAATCAGATCCTTCTTGAAAAAGATGGATTAAAATTTAAGATTAACTACAATCTGCAATAATCGGCGGGAACACAAAAGTACTGCCAATAATCCGCAAGTGACGGAGAAAACATATGTACGGTTTAGAAAAGAAAGCCAAAGGTCCTTTTGAGTTCGACCTCGAAGCCGATCTCAAAAAAGATCCAAACAAGGCACATCAACTACTAAAAATTGCTGAGTCGAACATTCATGAAATCAAAGGAATGCTGCGCCATGGTGCAGAGACCGAAGATTATGACAACTTAGGAATCCTTCTCCATGGATATTCCGCTCTGCAAAAAGTATTAAATAAAATCAGTAAAAAATAGGGGCGAACAATGGGTGAATCTTTCGGCGCAACGCTGTCGTTCAATACGCTTATTAAGCAGTATATTAAACTGCAGAGCCAAGTTATTTCTCAAGTACGGGCTGTTGCAAGTAGCATTTCTAAGGCTACACCTGGTAAATTCCTTTTGTTACAGTTCTCGATGAGCCAAGTGACGCAGATTGGTGAGTCCATCTCCAACCTCATTACGCAAGTTCAGTCCGTGATCAATAACGCTGTCCGCAACCAAAAAACGTCGTAACTCTTACCTGATTCAGGAAGGAAGAAAAAAAGTATGGCAAAGATCGACAAATTCAAAGACCACTTCATCCTCTTTGTTGAAGCGGGATTTATCGCCGTGAACCAGGCCGATGAAGATGCAGCTCTCAAACTCTTTCGCGCTGCCGAATTATTAAACCCTACTAATGCTCTTCCTCAAATTGGCAAAGGGTATTTACATCTATGCAAGTTAGAACTTAAACAAGCTTGCAAAGTGTTCGAAGATGTTTTGCATAAAGACCCAAATAATGAAATGGCAAAAACATTTCTAGGGTTGAGCATGTCTTTAAACCCCAACGATGTCACTAAAGGTGAAAAAATACTCGAAGACTCAGCGAAAAAAGCCAAAGATCCTTTGATCAAAACTTTGGCCAATAACGCTCTTGAGTTTGTTGAGAAGTTTGTAAAAAAATCTCCGACACCAGCACAAGTACAAAAGACTCAAGAGAAGAAAAAATAAGATGACTTTTCCTGATGATATTTTCAATCCACCCACACCGGGTATTGGACCCACGATGCCACTTGGTAGCGACCAAAAAGGGCTGCCATCGTCGTCATTTCAATCCATGATGCAACAGGCTGCAGGCCAACCAGGACAAGCTTCCGTCAGCGGCATTGGCTCCCCATTTGATCTAGCGCAGCATGCCGCACTTACCTCGACTCCATCGTTTGACACTTTGTTGACCCAGGTTACGTCAGCCCAATCCACTCTTGGCGATATCAGCACTCAGTTCAACACGCAGAATTTAAAACTCAAGCAATCTAGCAAATATCTGCTTAAAAACAAGCTCGGCGACGCGAATGACCATATCTTTAGCGCTGGTTCCGTACTCGGGCTAGAACCTCCTGCATCTTCTACTACACTTTCAGGTCCGTTCGGCAAATTTATCGGAATGATCACCGATGGACAAAACAAACTACGCGAAGCTCAAACACAACTGCAGTCCTTGAAAGATAAGGGTCATCAAATGAGCCCTGCGGACATGCTTCTCATTCAAGTTAAACTTAATCTTGCTCAGCAAGAACTAGAATATTCATCTGTTGTCTTGAGCAATGCGATAAGCGACATCAAAATGCTCTTCAACATTCAGCTTTAAAAGAGATCCATGCAACAAGGCCCAAGCTTTGATCAACTGTTATC
>JBGAFY010000204.1:0-2905 GCA_044226975.1 Rhabdochlamydiaceae bacterium | reverse complement strand
ATGAGTCCGCAAAATAATTATTCCTATAATTTGAACAATGTATTTATCGTAGTTTTTGGACAATAGATGAGATTTAAATATTTGTAATTTTAGTAAGATAAATGCAATTACATGATAAAAAAAATCGTTCAGAAGATAAGAAAAATCACAGAGATAAAGAGAGCACAAAGGAAGATATTCATTCTATGTTAATTCTTGATTTTTTTTATCTGATGTAGTTCAATATTTTATCTAATAAGGCGTTCGAATGACAGATTTATTATACTTCAATTACACGAATGTCCCAGGTGAGATTTTATTAAATGTTTTTAAATATCTGCCTCCAGAAGATTTGTGTAAGAATACAAGTCGAGTGTGCAAATTCTGGAACGCCTTATCTGCTGATAGTTCTCTTTGGAAAGCTTTTGATCTTAAAAAACTATTTCCTTCCGTAAAGTTTCTTGATGAAACAGTGTGGAAGGCCCATGTCGATCTTGTAGAATTAAAATTCACTTTCGAAGATGCCCAAGCTATCGATAACCGCATTGCCTATCTTGCCCTAAAAAGACTCCTCGCGTTGAGGATTGATGGAAATGCCGGCGTCACAGTATTAACTCTTCCAAAAGGACTCACATTTGAGGCACTCACATCACTAGCAAACTCTAAGGGAATAAACATTGAATTCGTTTGGCCAAGAATTGAACAATTCTGTAAGACTTTATGCATTGAGGAAACTCAAACAATAGTAATTACTAATTCCATCTTTTTTAAAAGCAATAAATTGTCTAATGCAAAACAAGTTGCGCTTTTAAAAAAAAATGGGTGTGAAAAACCCGGAGTCTTAGCCTTATCTTCATTAGCTCTTTTATCACGAATTTCGCAACGGCCGCCAGTAATGCTCTTTAAAGGGTCTACGTATTCTATTTCTTGCGACGGAACGGCAGGATACAACTTGGTTGCAGGTGGCAATAACAGGGCTGGGTTCAAGGTTGACGATAACGATAACGACGCATATTTTGGCGTCAGTGACAGTGGAGTTGCCGGCCAAGTAAATTTATCGTTTCCAAAAAGCACTTCTGAGGATGTCTTGCCTGTTGGGCGTGTCTTGCGGAAAAACCCATTGGGGCATATTTGGCAAAGTTTTACAAGGGTTGCCACTCAGATAAAGAAACTCCAGTCGGGACAACGTAGTCAAATCAGGGAATAGCTCGATTTGATTGTTATTGATGTGAAGATCGCGTAATCGAGTCAACACGCCTATCTCGGGGAGGTTCTTAATGAGGTTGCCTGTTAGATGGAGGCATGTTAATTGAGAAAAATTGCCTAAAGGACAGATTTTTGTAAGCTGATTTTCTTTTAAATATAGCCAACGCAACTCCGGTAATCGCCCAATGTTAGAAATATCTGTCAGTAAATTTTTGTTAACATTGAGTACTTGTAGATTGGTCAAAACACTCAGACAAGAAATATCTGTGACTTTGTTGTCTTCCATAAACAGCTCTTGTAAACCTGACAACAAGGTTAATCCTGTGATGATACTAATCCGATTGTTGTTGAGATATAAATCTTGAAGTAAAGGGGATCCTCCCAACGCGGGAACTTTTGTAAGCTTATTATTGGTTAATTTTAGCTTTTTCAGCTGTGGCAATGTGGGGAAATGGGGGATTTCCTTGATGCCATTGTCACTGAGGTCAAGTTTTGTTACGTTCGTTAGGAGACTTAATTCATTTGGGAAAACGCATAGATTGGAATTGCTAAAGGCAATTTTGACAATTTCATCCCATTTAGGATGATTTTTCGGATTATTACAAAACAATCTCACATCTGTAGAAGAACTTAGATCAGGAAAAGAGTCAGGCTGTTGACTGTGGATCTTATCCCATATTTTTTTTAGGTTTTTATTTTCAAGTTCTCGGAACATGTTTGCGAACTGCATTGAGAGAACTGGTACGAAACGAGAGTTATAGTTGATTTGATATTGTATCGTGATTTGTCTTGTGAGTTCCCTGAATAGCTGCACGCAGGGCATTGAAGGATCGCTAGCTATTTCAAGGCATACCATCGTCTCCTTAAAAGTGCTCTCGAGTAAGGAGTGAATCTTCAGGTCTTTCCAAAGTTTGCGTATAGCGTCATTAGTTGCCTTTCGCATTTGTTGGCAAACTAAGCTGCAAGAGAGGCTGCCACCTGTCTCTTTTATAGAGATCAGGACAATCTCTGTGAGGATTTCAAATTGGACGGGAAGCTGTAGTGGTATAGAATGGGTCATACATAAGACTTCTTTTGAAACTCCATCTACTTGTTAAAATCGATCTTTTTTTGCAGCTTCAAGTTCTGCTTTCTCGCCTACACTCTTCGTGTATGTCAAGCCAACAGCACTTGAAGCTGAAAAAAATCTTCAATTTTTTCAAGCAGAGCGAGTTTCGAAAGAAGTCTATTGTAAGCGTCTTCAATTAATGCTGCGATAATTTCTTCGTCAATAAATCGTTGACCACAGTTGGATCGGCTGTACCGCGGCAAAGCTTCATTACTTGACCTACAAGGAATCCAAATGCTTTTTGTTTTCCAGCTTTAAAGTCAGCGATCGATTGTGGATTTTCAGTGAGGACTTTGTCTACCAATGGTTCGATGTCTGATACGCTGCTCATCGGTGCGAAGTCTGGGTTGCTCGCGACGATGTCTGCGCAGTCGCGCTTAGGGTCGGCCACCATCTCATCGGCAACTTTTTTGGCAATTTTACCAGTGATCTTTCCCGAATCGATCATCGCGACAAGTTTAGCGACGTTGGTACTGGATATGCCAGCAGAGATAAGGGTGAGCCCTTTATCTTTAAGACGTCCAGCAAACTCTACGGTGATCCAATTGCTCAAGCCTCGAGCATTAGAACAAATTTTCAGTCCTTCTTCGAAGTAATCTGCAAGTGCTTTGT
>JBGAFY010000203.1:0-2897 GCA_044226975.1 Rhabdochlamydiaceae bacterium | reverse complement strand
ATCAAACAAATCATCGCTCCTCAACCTCCACACCTAGCAATTCCTTACGATCAAAGCCACTTTGCACGCCCACCAAAAGAAATTCATCTCATGATCCTCTGTCAGCTATCTCCTCAAGAACTTCTAAGTTTTAGCTGTGTATGTAAAGCATTTCGTCAATTAGGCAATGATGAATTCATTTGGAAACAAGTTTTGCAAAACTCTCAAATTTCTCTCCAAACAAAACAAGAATATCTTAGGCAAAGATCTTTAATAGAGATGTCTAATAATTGCTGGAAAAACCAAATGATATGGGACCTAGGCGAGCATTTGGAAGAATTTGAATGGCACCCAAATTATTATCTTTCATCTCACTTAGCCAGTGAAGAATCAGATGAAAATGATGAGTGGCCCTGTAACATAAAAGTATGGGATAAAACATTGCATAGAGAAGTTGCTGAACTTACAGGTCATAAAGATCGCATTCGCAAACTTCTTGTACAGGGAGATATTCTCTATACTGGTTCTGAGGACAATACAGTTAGGATTTGGGATTTAAAAACATTCAAGAACACTGTTATTTTAAAATGTCAAAATCAAGTTTATTCCTTAGCACGATTGAATCGTTTATTACTTGTAGGAACTTCTGATGGAATTGAAGTTTGGGACTTAGACACAAAAAAAAATTTCATATTGAAGGATATCTCTTTTGTTTGCTGGTTACAAGTGCAGGAAAATAAACTCATTTGTGCCGGGAATTACACCGGAACAGAATTTAATACAGTCATTATATACGACCTCGATAATTTAGACGGTCATCACCCCGACTTGGAAAAAATTAGCTTACTTAAAAAAGTAAAATTTCAGAAAAATTATTTAAACATGCTGCTTGATGGAGATTCATTATTTTTAATTAGTTATTCATCAAATAAATTAAATAGAGAAATTGCAATCTATGATCTGAGGGAAGACAGCGAAAAAATAATATCGATTCATAAAGAAGTATATATGGCCCCTCTTTTTAAGAAGTGTCTCTATAAACATGGCTGCTATCTTTTTATTCAAGATTACTCAGACCTTCTAGCCTTCAATTTGAATTCTTTGACAAAGAATGGCATGCAAAGGTTCAAGGTTGTTGTTGCCGCCAATGAAAGCATAAAAATTATATCCATGCTATTCAATGAGAGCAAAAATGAACTTATGATTGCATGTGAAATTAATAATAAGAAAGGAGCTCTTTTTTCAATTTCTCTGCCAAGATCGCAACACGAATCGCTCGTGTTTATAGCAGAACAACTCCAAGACAAAGATTCAAATGCGCTCATTTTTTTTCAAAAATTTTTCAAAAATTGCCCAGAGAAATACAACTAGGAGTATTCTATGAATATTCCAAGCTCTTCTTTCCTGTTGATTTTGCACTTCTAATTGCTGAGCAACATTTCATGCATGTCGATGAAAAGTTTAGCTGTGATAAAGCCCTTGCAATTTTTAGGTACCTACATAAAAGGGTCTACGAACTTTTCAAACAAGAAAAGTCTATAGACGCAATTAACCTCTTTAAAAAACTTCCAAAAAAATATAAGTCTCAGGTGTTTCAATTTTATATGAACCCGTCGTTTTTAAATAATGATTATGCTGTTATTTCTTTTTTGAACCCTAACACGCGAATTAAAGAAAAAATAAATGCTCTACAGTCTGCATACAACGGTTTAAGATCAAAAAAGAATCGATAAATAAACAACTTCATTTACCTACTAATTAAAGACTTAATTATTTTCAGAAAAATAAATACTTTAAATAAAGTAATTTTTGTGTTATTAATTGAATTAAACGATGTGTTTATTTTTACTGAGGTGTTCCCATGTCCCATTCCCCTCAAACTGGCCACTTAGAGCAAGCGCGCCAACTCCTTGATTCTGTTAGAGGTAAGACTCTATCTCCCGAAGACAGGGAAAAAAAGGCCATAGACTTGGCAGCCCTATTACTCGAAGAAGCTAACTCCATTCAGACATTTCAAGAAAAAATTTTACAAGGCCAGCTTGCTCGAATGATGCAAGACCCTAATGGCAAAGCGTTTACGACTTGTATGACGGACCAATGCTTCCGAAGCCACAATCCACCTCGTGTCGCCAACCAAATGGTCCACTTGCTTGATGAATTTGGCGTTCCCAAATATCTTACATGGATCAAAAGAGCGCAACTTTTAGCCTTTAAGTGGCTGGGAAAAACCTTTTCATATCTATTTGTTCCCCTTGCCACAATGATGCTACGCAAAGAGACCTCCACTGTGATCCTTCCAGGTGAGCCCAAGGCACTTTCGGCACACATGGAGAAACGCCGTAAACAGGGCGTGCGCTTAAATCTCAATCATTTAGGGGAAGCGATCTTAGGCGAGGAAGAAGCAAAGCGCCGTTTAGACATTTATATAAACGACCTTAAACAAGATGATATTGAATATATTTCGATCAAAATTTCCACAATTTATAGCCAGATCCACTTACTCGGTTGGGAAAAGAGCATCGAAGTCCTCGCAGAAAGATTAAGACAGCTTTATCGTGTAGCAAAAGCGCATACTTTTACCCGTGCAGATGGCTCGAAGGCCCCTAAGTTTGTCAATTTGGACATGGAAGAGTATAAGGACTTGGTGCTAACCAAAGAGCTTTTTAAAAAGGTCCTCAATGAGCCAGAGTTTGAACATTTCTCGGCAGGGATTGTTTTGCAAGCATATCTACCCGATTCCTTTGAGATCCAAAAAGAATTGACTGAATGGGCGGTGCAACGCGTTAAACGCGGCGGCGCCCCGATTAAAATCCGCATCGTAAAAGGTGCAAACCTCGCGATGGAACAATTTGAGGCAAGCCTCCGAGGCTGGGCTCAAGCTCCTTATACAAAAAAATCAGATGTGGATGCCAATTATA
>JBGAFY010000202.1:0-2932 GCA_044226975.1 Rhabdochlamydiaceae bacterium | reverse complement strand
CAGTCCTTAAAGGGATCAATGATTACCGCAATCTCAATCTTAAAGCGGATATGACTCAACTCAAACAAGAGCTCAACACGCATACTGACGCCATCGAACGCTCAATGGGTGCAATGGAGCGTTTCCAAAAAGCCCAAGCACGCATTTCTGAGTCTGCCGCGCAAATAATAACGATGACCATCGATGCCAACCAGCGCATCTTGATGCAGGTGTAAAAATTAATAAGGAGCAAATCTATGCCTTTACAAGTACATGATCTAGTAAACAAGTACAACGTCAGGCTCTTTAAAAGTTTGACCTCGATTGAAGAAGTGATGGCGCAAGACTATCGCACCACTATCAAGCGGATGAACAAAATTTTTGATCGCGTTACCAAATCGTTGCAATGGGAAGCCGTTGCCACTCTGGGCATCGCTGGTATAACTGCAGGCTTGGGAATCGGAGTGGGCCGCATCCCAAACGTAGCACCTGCAAAGCAACCTATGGAAATCATCAGTAAAATTCTCCCAAAAGCAAGTGAATTTTATTTGGGATATGCCGTCAAACCTGAAACAGAAAGGCTCAGAAATATTGGACAAACTGAGCAGAGCATTATTGCCCAGCAGCATAAAGATGAACGCCAAAAGTTGGAACATGCGCGTCAAAGCATGGAAGACAAGATTGCGAAGCTCCAAGAATTGGAGCACGCTTCTTATAGACGTACATAACGTTGACCCGAAACGCGCGATCACATAGAATCCCGACAAAGGTCTGTGGGGATACTTAGATGGTCGATTCGGCTAACAATCCAGCAATTCCAGCAAATGGCAATGGCGTCCCCGTAAATGGGGGCGCTCCTCCAGTAAATAACAACAACCACGTCTACCGTTGGCTCCATTTTCTTGTTGCTGTTGGCGAATACCTCATTTTGATCCGCGATACCTGTATCGCCACAATCCTTAAACCCCCTTCTTTCTCGCTAATAGTCAAACAGCTCTACGACGTTGGTGTCGCATCGCTGCCCGTCGTCGCCATTACCGGATTTTCCACAGGAATGGTCCTCGCTGCGCAGTCTTTTTATCAGTTGTCCGATAAGGGCCTTTCAAGTGTGACAGGAATCATGGTTGGGAAAGCGATGATGACAGAATTAGGGCCGGTCCTCACTGCATTCATGGTCACAGGCCGCGTAGGCGCCGCTATGTGCGCTGAGCTGGGCTCTATGCGTGTCACTGAACAAGTTGACGCCCTGCAGACAATGGCAGTCAATCCCCTTAGATATCTTGTTGCGCCTCGGTTCATTGCAGGGATTTTCATGATGCCACTCTTGACAATTTTTAGTATTGTGATGGGTATTTGGGGTGGGTATCTTGTAGCCGTCTATCTCTTTGGGATGTCTCCCAACATTTACTTCGATCCGATGCCCGACCACATTAATTTATTTGATTTTGCAACAGGCGTGATTAAAGCAATCGTCTTCGGATTTTTCATCATGACCATCAGTTGTTACAAAGGGATGACTACCACTGGAGGTGCTGAAGGAGTGGGCAAGGCTACTACCAACAGCGTCGTTGTGACCTATTGCTGTATCTTGATCAGTAACTTCTTCTTGACGTTGGCGGTGAACAATATCCACGACCTCATTGAGAGGATTATATGATAGAGATCCGCAATCTCTGGAAAAAATATGGAAAGCTCCAAGTCTTAGCAGGCATGGACCTCGACATAAAAACCGGTGAGACGATCGTCATATTAGGCCGATCTGGGGTGGGCAAGAGCGTTTTGCTCAAACATATCATTGGCATCAGCAAGCCCGATGCAGGGACCATTGATGTCGATGGAGTGCGCGTCACAGACCTCAATGGAGCAGCACTGTATCAAGCCATTAAAAACATGGGGATGCTCTTTCAAGGAGCTGCGTTGTTTGACTCCATGAACGTCGAACAAAATACTGGATTTTACCTCCATGAACATGGAGACCCCAAGACCGGAAAGCTATATAGCAAACAAGAGCTCGCCGATATTGTCGCCCATGCTTTAGAGATGGTCGGACTAGAAGGCACACAAAAAAAAATGCCCTCCGAACTGTCTGGTGGTATGCGCAAACGGGCAGGTCTTGCTCGTTTAATTTGTTATCGTCCTTCTATTTTGCTCTACGATGAACCAACTACTGGCCTAGATCCAATCACATCAATGCAGATCAACGAGCTCATTGTAAAGACCCAACAAGAACTCAATGCCACTAGCATTGTTGTCACGCACGATATTATTTCTGCGTTGTATGTCGGCGATAGACTTGCATTGATACGCGATGGTAAGATTGCTCATATTGCTAACCACGACCAATTTATGGATATCGAAGATGAGATTATCTCATTCCTAAAGCGCACGATCCAGGTAGACCCACGTACCTTAAGAAAAAGATAATTGTGTATTTCGAGACTGTTCACAAACCAAGCTTCTGTCGATTTTCGAGTTCTTTTGAGCCGATTTTCATTTTAAATCGCAGGGGTAATATTAGCTGTGCACATGACCCCTGCGATTTAAAACGCAAATTGGCCAAAATAATCCCAAAAATCGACCAAGCCTTGGTTTGTGGACAGTCTATTATACCAGACTCCGTCAAAAATTTGGATTTTCTGCTTCCATCTTTTTCCGTTTTGACTGCGCGTTCATTCTCGCAAGCTGGCAGGAAGATTGCTTCGAACTCCACGCTTTGTCAAACGAAAAAACCTGGAGCATAAAATTCAAGTTTTTGACAAAGTCTAGTATAAAATAGAACATTTTATTTAAAATCTATTATTTTGGATCACAAAAAATCCAAAAAAATATATTAACAGATTAAATAGACCTCTTGCGTAACTAAGGTTCTGTCGATTTTCGAGATTATTTTGGCCGCTTTTCGATTCAAATTGCAGGGGTAATATACGCAGTTGATATTACCCCTGCAATTTGA
>JBGAFY010000008.1:0-23373 GCA_044226975.1 Rhabdochlamydiaceae bacterium | reverse complement strand
ATAATTAGCGTGGATAGTCTCATTCAGCTCTTTCAAGAAGGAAATACCGGAAGGGACATCTTTCCCATTTCTGTGAACCATTTGACTGATCGCATCAAAACGAATACCATCGATATGGAGCTTATCCAAGAAATAAAGTGCGCTCGCAAACATCAAACGACGGGTCTCTTCTTTCCCGTAATCCAAATACAAAGTTCCCCATGGCGAATTCTCAGCAGCGAATCCATTGGTCCCATCAAACTCATGCATAGATACTGAATATCCGTTGGTTTGATGATAATGTTGGAAGTGGGTCGGGATCCAATCGATGATGACCCCCAGATTATTCTGATGCATCTCGTCCACAAAACATTTAAAGTCATCGCAACTTCCACAATCACGGTATGGAGAAAAAAAGTTAGCTACTTGATATCCTCGTCCTTCTCTAAAAAAATGCTCAAGCAAACTGTAGCACTCTACATGAGTAAATCCCATTTGGTTACAGTAGGTAATAATCTCTCCAGCTAGATCTTTATAATTAAGGGGATTTTTATACTCGCTCTTCCAGGACTTTACTTGAATTTCATAAATGGAAATAGGGCTGTGTAAGGGATCTGTTTGCGCTCTTTTTTGCAACCAGGTCTGGTCATTCCATGTGTATTTACCATGATCTACAACGACAGACTGAATTTGACCTGCCTCTGGAATATTGATCGTTGAGAAACTAAAAGGGTCGGTGCGTAACATTATCTTGCCATGGCAGTCTTCCACTTGATAAAGATAGGTCCTCCCAGGCATGGCGGAGGACGTAATCGCTTCCCAAGTCCCATCGGGATCTTTCTTCATATCAATTTTATGCTCTTCTTTTCCAAATGCAGTAAGGAGCACTGCAATTTTTTTTGCATTTGGGGCATATACTCTAAATGTTGTTGTTCCATTGCAATATTGGGCACCACGAGATTCATAAAGTTTGGCATGGTTGCCTTTATTCCATTCAACAGTTAGCTGGCTATTGTTATTTTCTTGTTTAGAGAGAGACACAAAACTAGCAGAATTAATTTGATTGTAATTAAGTAATATAATACGAAAATAAAGCATAAATTACAATGAAATTTCTATTCTATTTCGTGCGAACAACATGGATTTTTTTAACTTTTTTGAGAAATTTTCTACATGATGAGATCCTCATGTGTATAAGGTAAAAATCGGATCTCGGGGGTTAGTTTATTTAGAACCCCTTTCCGAAAAGTAACTCCTTGAATTTTCTCCAAGTTATCTGTTAACAGCTGCAAAGCTTGAGGGATCCTCTCCGCATCAGCTCTTCTGGCTGAATCGATAAAGAACACCAAGTTCTTTGAGTTTTCATCGATTCCTGTTTCTGCAGAATCTTTGTGGTTCCATAGCCAGCACAACACTCTTTTGTCATCGCCATAAATGATATGGTTGGATTTTACTTCCACTTTTTCTCTTTGGCCCAATCCTTGAAAAAGTTCTCCTTCTTTTGCATAACGGACCACGATGTCCCCGGAAATTTTATCCAGGTCATAACCTCCCATAGGCAAAAGCGAGAAGACAGAGCAGCAATTATAAAGGTCCACAACGTTGCATATGTTCCATATCTCTTTTCCCGTCACAACTCTTTTGAGAAGTGCCTCGATGGAGGAGCGGTATGTTTTGGGTTTCACAAGAAAATCATTCTCGTATATCTCCCTCCAAATAGAAAGGCTGGGATGGGCAGCAAAGTTTGTCGCATTGATCCCTTTTTCTTCCAATGCCTTTAATAAAGATAATTTAAGAGATTCAACAAATGGATCCTTTTTTATCACTGAGACTTGGGCAACTACATATCCGATCTCCATTTCTGGGTATTTTTCTAACACTTTGTCTTCAATGCGCAATAACATGAGATGTCTCCTTTTTCCCCTAATTTTAAAGGACATTTATGTATTAGTAAAATTAATTGATTTTATATATCATAAGAAAAACTTATGGAGTAAAATGTTAGACTATAGAGGCCTTGAAGCGTTATTTACGGTCATTGAGCTGCAAAGTTTTGAAGAAGCGGCAAGCAAGCTCCACATCACTCAGTCAGCAGTATCCCAAAGAATTAAAGCTTTGGAAATCCATTACGGAGAGCCTGTCCTCATAAGAAACCTCCCTTATACACCAACAAAATTAGGCGGACATCTACTAGGACATTTTAAACAAATATCCATCCTAGAAGGTTCTCTAGAGAACAAAATAAGACCGACAACAACAAAACCTAACTTTTCAATAGCACTAAACCGCGATAGTTTAGAAACGTGGTTTTTGGAACTGATAGAAAAAGAAGATTTTTTGAAAAATGTCGATCTCGAAGTTATCACAGATGACCAAGAACTGACTCTAGACTATCTTAAAAAAGGGCTTGTATCTGCTTGTGTTTCCACTTCAAGCAAAGAAATTGTGGGAGGCAAAGCTGTATTCTTAGGAAACATGGAGTACCTCCTCGTCGCATCACCAGCCTTCACGAACAAGTATTTTTCTAAAGGGGACATAAAAAAATCCCTGCTAAAAGCTCCCGCTCTCAAATACGACAAGAACGACCACTTACATGAAAGATATCTAGAGAAATTTTATAACTTAAATAATCAAGAATTAACCTTTCAGATCATTCCTTCAGTGAAAGGATTTAAAAAATATGCACTTTCTGGCTTTGGATATGGGCTCCTGCCAAAAATTGATATTACGGAAGAACTTAAGACAAAACACCTCTTACAATTAAGCCCAAAGACCTGGAAGATTCCCTTGTATTGGCATTTTTGGTCCGTTGCATTAGAGGATTATAAAACATTTAACAACAAAGTAATTCAATATGGAAATTTACACCTCTCTGCAAAATAATAATTAATTACGCAATTTATTCGTAAGATGTGATTTGATATTGATTTCATTTTTTTATTATTTAAAAACCATTAAGATCTTTGAAAGAATTTCAAACAATTACACTGTTATGAATACTTGCTAGCATAGTCTAGCTAGCAAGGAATAAGAGATTCTGGTTAACTTTTCCAGTAAAAAGGAGTTTTAACCCGTGACATACTCAACCTTTACTAGAATTGGGCTGCTTCTATCAATTTTTTTTATCCCAGTGCAGATACAGCTTCAATCACAAGAAAAATCCATTGTCTGTTCTGAAACAAAGGGTAAAAAATGGGTTGAAAAATGTGTCGAACAGCATCCAGAAGTCTTATGGCTAGCAGATGCCGAGGTCCGTAAAACAGAAGAAGGACAGGCTACCCTTCACAGAACATATTCTGAACAGTTGTTCGGTCATAAATATGTCGAATTCGATAGAACAATGATGACCTTGTATTGCCTCAAGCTTATCCTCGATGGCAGTGAAAATGCCTACCAAATATTTACAGCTGCTCAACCCGCTGACACTAAACTTACCAAAGAAAGCTTTGAATTTTTACATGCACGAGGGGAACGATTATTGAAATCGCAATGGGGTGGAATGTCTGCATCGCAGATCGCTCAAGCGATGGAAACTGCTTTAGTATTGGGAGATATTGGAAAAAGTGAAATAGCTAGAGAATTGTTCAAATCCCATGGCGTTACAGCCCCAGATCATGATGATTTTTATGGTGAAGCCTTGCCAGTAATGGAACTTAATCCTTCACTTTGCCCCTCCTTTGATCGACTCCCCGCTCCTGCGCAAAAGCTTCTCATTAAAATTGCCAACTTGGCCCACTACGGACACGTGACACATTTGGAAGGAGGAACGGCTATGTTTAGTAAATTAAAGCAAAGCGCAATCGCTTCCGAGGACCTCACTGCACTCGAATTCGACTTATTTGTCCATACCTGTGATGTCGCAGGTGCTTTGGGCCATGTCAATAATCAGTCCTCTTTAGTTTACACCGAACTTGCCCATAAAGCGATGCAAGCCATGGCAGATGCCGTCTGCATTCTCCGAGACCCAACTAAAGATGAGTGGGATGCTTACAACGCTTACTTAGAAAAACGAGCTGCTTGGCTAGAACTTAGTTCAAATGATCGAGCAGATCGCGTTTTAGTGCGCATTGGCGCTATGCTCAGGCTGTTTACACCAGAAGAAGGGGCTATATTAAAAAAAGGAATGCAACAGCTTGATGATGGCATGAAACAAAAGATTATTTCCCAATTGGACGTTCAAAAAAATGACAAAGAAAGTCGGACCCCTACCTACATCCCGGCCGTTTTGGTCAATCTATTCAACAACCCACAGCTCGGCAAATCAAAAGAAGAGAGGTTAATCAACACTCTCAACCTCGGGCTTCCATTTATCTCTAGAGTGTTAGAAGAACAAAAGGTAAGATTAACCAAGAAAGAAGCAGATCCCAATATTCCTCTAAACTTCAATAAAATAGCTGGGTTTGCAAAAAACGCTCCTGAGTCCTTGAAAAAAGATTTTACAATCGATAAAGAAGGGAATGTATCCCTTAAATAATATAGGTTTGTTATGGGCGCGATCCAAAGAAGAAAGAAAAGAGCGAGAAAGCTCTCTAAAGAACGTAAATACGGCAGCAAAAAAGCGAATAGTGTGAACATGGCCGGCGATTTTACACATCCACGCAAAAAAACGTTTACTCCCCGCACAAACAATCCAGAATAACAGGGTTATGTGGAATATCAATACGATCATTTTGGCGTACCGGTAAAGTACAAATTAGATGGAATGATCTATTTTCCAGAGTACAAAGTGTGGTGTTCTGATTACGAGCGAGATCCGATGCGCATAGAATGGATCTTTTTTGAAAAAGGATGCCAAATGGCCACCCTTATTCAAAACGTTCCCCACATTTGTTTCATTGTCACCGACATTCAAAAAGCTGTTCATAATAAGAAAATTCTCTTAGAGCCTATTTTTTTCCAAGATCGATTCATGGCGTTCATCGAAGAAAACGGCGTGGCCATTGAGTTTTTTCAATTTCCTACAATAAGCGAAACAGTAAGTCCGCATTTCTAAAAAGGGTGTTTATGAGCTTTTCAACGCAAAAAAAAGAAAAGAAATTTGTGATTGGAATCCTAGTGCGAAAAGATGGACGCAAAAATTCCCCACACTAACAATTTCATCGCAAGCTGGAGCAGTTTATATTGGCAGTCATTATAAACTATACAAAACCCTTTACTTACATAATTGGATAAAACAGGATAAAGAAGGGATGATCGGCATTGAGGTCCCACCTTCAAAGTATGCCATCTTGCTAAGATAAAAGTATTTGGCATTCCGGATAAATAAAAAGATTGATTATTCTTCTGTCCAAAACAATCCCAGTCAGAATTTATATCGCGTAAATAACGATAAAGAAGATCCTCTTATCCTGTTTTTCTCTTTTCCTAGCGTAATATTATATGCATGCATATTATAAGCATACACATCATGGAGGATGATATGCTGATCATAGAGCACACTGTTGAGACTACAGCCCCTGCCGAAATCATTTGGAATATATGGCAAGATGTCACCAATTGGAACAGCTGGGACCATGGCACGTGAGTTCAGCACCATTAATGGCCCTTTTATTGAAGGGACGACAGGCACTTTAAAGCCTAAAGGCGGGCCGCTTGTACAGACAAAGTTGACCAGGTTGTTCCGATGAAAATGTTTGTCGATGAATCTAAACTTCCCTTATCGCGGATCATCGTCTCCCACTTTCTAACTGAATTCCATGGAAAAACTAGAGTGACACATACAATTGAAATGAAAGGCCCTCTGTCGTTACTATTTGCTTTTTTGATCGGCCGAACAATGAAGAAAAATCTTCCTCAAGAAATGAGGACCATGGTCAAAAAGCCGAGGAGCTGCATGAAAAAAGTCGCATGGAAAAAAGCCACCCAATTCAAAGGGTCCTGAGGAGAGCCCAGGATTTTTACTTTGGCAGGTCAGTACCCAATGGCGAAGACAAATCGAATCAGCACTTGTAAATATCGGATTAACCCATCCCCAGTTTGTTTTGCTTGCTAGCATTGGTTGGTTGACACGTAACCAATTTGGAAGTGACCCAAGTTGAACTCGCGCGTCATTGCAGCATGGACATCAATATGACTTCCCAAATATTGCGTTCCCTTGAAAAGAAAGGATATATTAAACGGAAAAAAAAGCAAAGGCAATGAACGTTCAAAATTTCCCATCTGACTTTGTCGGGTGCAGAACTTGTTGAACAAGCAATCCCAATTATTGAGGCGGTTGACGACAAATTTTTTTAGCAATCTAGGTAATGACATCCAAAAATTTGTGAAAATCGCTCATAAGCTCCTATAATTCGAAAAAAATCCACAAAATGACACTAGACTTCTTTCGAAATTAAGGTTCTGTCGATTTTCTGGTTCTTTGAGCCAATTTTTGATTCAAATTGCAGGGATAATATTGACAAAAGTATATTATCCCTGCAATTTGAATCGAAAATCGGCCAAAATAATCCCGAAAATCGACGAACCCTTAGTTTCGAAAGAGGTCTACTAATGCGTATACTCAATTTATGACTACAATTTTTCCTACACTCCGCTTAAGAAGACTTAGACAACATCCTGTACTGCGCGATTTGATTCGCGAAACAGAGTTGAACTTAAACGACCTCATCTTGCCCTTGATGATCAAAGGACGCGATGGAACAAAAAGGCCCATTGCATCCATGCCAGGACATTACCAAATTCCTCTCAATGCATTAAAACAAGAGATCGAAGAAATCGTCAGTTTGGGAATCTCCTCTGTGCTCCTCTTTGGTGTTCCCTCACATAAGGATGGTGTGGGGTCTGATTCTTACAGCGAAACAGGGATCGTCCAAGAAGCCATTAAGATCATTCGCAGCGTTTCTAAAGATCTACTTATCATTACAGATATCTGTTTGTGCGAATATACTGATCATGGTCATTGTGGAATTTTAACTGAGAGGTCGGGAACAATTGATGTGGACAACGATCGAACCCTTGAACTGCTCGTAACGCAAGCCGTAAGTCACGTCCGTGCTGGCGCTGATGTGATTGCACCGAGTGGGATGATCGATGGAATGGTCAAGGCGATCCGTTTTGGATTAGACGAAGCTGGCTATCAGCACATTCCTATCCTTAGTTATTCTGTAAAATACCAATCTTCTCTCTACGGACCTTTTCGTGATGCGACAGAAGGCAGCCCGACTTTTGGCGATAGAAGCACGCATCAAATGGACCCTGCAAATGCCAGAGAAGCTATACGTGAAGTTCAGCTAGATGTGGAAGAAGGCGCGGATATGCTCATGGTCAAACCTGCCCATTGCTACCTCGACGTTATCTACCGAGTCAAACAAGTTTATCCCAATGTCCCCTTGGGCGCTTACCACACAAGTGGAGAGTTTTGCATGTTGAAGGCTGCTGCTGAAAAAGGGTGGATCGAAGAAAAAAAAGCAGCGTTAGAAGTACTTCGAGGGATCAAACGGGCTGGAGCGGATTTTATTATCACCTATTATACTAAAGAATTCGCTCAATGGGAAAACTTCTAGTCTACTATTAACTTTTATCCTATTTTTCACTATAATATATAAAAAAGATGTAATTTTTTTATGAATAAAATCAACAATCAAATTATTGAAGTTCATGAGACTAAGCCTCTAGATTTTAATCCTTTGGTTCACGTAGCAGCCTGCTATCTAGAAGTTGATGGTAAATTACTTTTGCTATTGAGAGCCCCTGGATCGTTTGAAGAAAAGACTTGGGGCGTCCCGGCTGGAAAAATGGAAGGGAGTGAAACTCCTTTAGAAGGCGCTTGTAGGGAATTATTTGAAGAAACAGGGATCCAAATTAAATCTCCTGACCAGATGCTTTCTCTGGGCGCTCTTTATATTCGCAAACCTACAGTCGATTACGTCTATCACCTATTTAAAGTGCATCTTGATCATATTCCAAACATCTGTTTATCCCACGAACATACCGATTACGTATGGGCTGATCCTCTACACATCAAAACGCTGAATTTGATATCGGGTGGAATAGAATCCCTGCAAATGGTCCAGCAACGATTCAGAAAATTAAGATCTAATACTCATGTCAATGCCTATCTGATCCTCAAAAAAGATGATAAAGTCCTCCTTTCATTAAGAAAGAACACTGGTTATGGAGATGGTCTCTTTGGTCTAATAGCAGGACATGTAGAATATGGGGAATCAGCAACTGCTGCAATTGTTCGTGAAGCGAATGAGGAAATTGGAATCCGGATTACTCCTTCTAATTTAAAGGTCGCCCATGTGCTCCATCGTCAGACTAATCGGCTCAATGTCGATATTTTCTTTGAGTGCAGCACCTGGTCTTTGCCGATCATCAATCTTGAACCTGAAAAATGTGAGTGTTTAGAATTTTTCCCCGTAGACGCATTGCCTGTCAATACATTGGATTACATTTTAGAGGTCTTTCGCAATATCTATAAGGGAAAGTTTTATTCTGAGAGCGGATGGCCGTTATGATCCTTCAGAAAGAGTTCTACTTTATAAGACACGGGCAGACCGATCATCACAAAGGGCTTGACCTGGACAATACGGATATTCCATTAAATGTTGCTGGGGAACACCAGGCAAGGAACATTGAGCCTTTAATTGCCACCCTCCCGATTCAAACAATTTGTTTTAGTCCATTAATTAGGGCTAAACAGACCAAGGATTTGATCGCTTCTTCAATTTCCGTGAAGCATCACGAACTTGAAGACCTCAAAGAATGTTGCTGGAACACGTGGAACGACATGACTTCCCAAGGACAAAAATCAAAAATCGAGTTTACTGGCTCTGTTAAAGAATTTATGTACAGGGCAGTTCAAGGAATTAATCAGGCTTTATCGCTACCTGGACCTGTTTTGATAGTAGCCCATGGTGGAGTTCACTGGGCCATGTGCTATTTTATGGATGTGGATTGTAACTGGGCAATCGATCATTGCGTGCCTGTTCATTATTCTTTAGATGGTCAAGGCCAGTGGGTTGCAAAAAATTGTTCAAAATCAAAGTTGTAATTAAAATTGTAAGTTCAAATTCTTCACAACTTGCGAAATAAAGCTGTCTAGTAAGGGCTTTCTATTGTACAATGAAAGCCTTATTCCCTTCATTGGATATTAAATGAAAAATTTTTCCCTTCTTGGACTGCCTGATGAGCTCGTAGCAGCTCTTGAACGCATGCAGATCACCACTCCTACGCCGATCCAATCGGCTACAATCCCACTTGCTTTAGGCGGAGCTGACTTACTAGCATCTGCTCAAACTGGATCAGGCAAAACAGTTGCCTACTCGATACCGCTTATCATCAAGTTGACCTCGAGCCCAAATGGCACTGCCCTTATTCTCGCTCCTACGAGAGAGCTGGCAATGCAAGTTTACCATACTATTCAACAAATTCTCGGAAAATCAAATCCGTTTAAGATCGCTCTCTTGATCGGCGGAGCTCCGATGTTCAAGCAGATGAGCGAACTGAGACGCGGTCCAAAATTAATCGTAGGAACTCCAGGGCGTATCCTCGACCATTTGACACGCGGTACCCTTTCCTTGAAAAAAACAGAGTTCTTGATCATCGATGAAGTCGACAACATGCTCGACATGGGATTTAGCATTCAATTGGAGCAAATCGCAGAATATCTTCCTGAAACAAGACAAACTCTAATGTTTTCAGCGACCTTGCCACCAAACATCGAGAGATTATCTCACAAATACTTAAGAAATCCGCAACGTATTGCGATTGGTTCTGCAAAACAAGCAGCCCCTAAGATCAAACAAGAGATCATCCACACGAAAAGCGGGGAGAAATTCCCAAAATTAATCGACCAACTTCAACAACGAGAAGGCTCGATTATTATATTTGTGAAAACTAGACGTGGCGCCGAACGTTTGTCGCAAGACCTGCAAGACCACGATTTAAGCGTGGATGCAATCCATGGCGACCTGCCTCAGAGACGCCGTGAACGCGTTCTCTTTGCTTTCCGCAGTCAAAAAATCCGTATTTTAGTGGCAACAGATGTCGCAGCACGCGGACTTGACATCCCTCACGTCATGCACGTAATCAACTACGACCTGCCACAGTGTGGAGAAGACTATATCCACCGCATTGGTCGTACTGGCCGTGCTGGTGCTGAAGGAAGCGCTCTTTGCTTTATTTCCCATGAAGATGGGCATAAAGGTAAGATAATTGCCCGTATGATCGACCCAGAGCAAAAACAATCCGCAAGTCACAATACTCCTGGACGCTTTGAAAGAGCAGGACATTCAGGCAATGGAAGACGTTTTGAGAAACCAGGTTATTCTGGCAATGCAAGACGGTTTGATAGAGCTCCAGGTCCTGGCAGTGCAAGACGTTCTGATAAGCCTGGTTACTTTGGTAATGCTCGCCGTTCTGAGAATGCAGATTTTTCGGATAATGCTGGTGCTGCACCAGAATTTGCGAAAAAACACCCGCAAAATAAGTTCGCAGACAAGAAGCGTCCTTTCAAGAGCTTTAAAGGCCCTCGTCCGCAAAGCTCTCGCCCACGAAAACAGAAAAAGTTCTAAATAACTTTTCCCGTTCTAATTATAAGGCCCTCTTTGTTTCTACTTAAACAAAGAGGGCCTTTTTGTATTAAGCTTCATATTCTCGCTCATGAAAAATGAGCTTAGCTCGACTTTGCAACTTTTTGGGTCCGAAGGCCTCGAAATATTTACTTTCTGAGGAGTTATTTAAACCAGGAAAGGGTTAAAAATCCCTTCCTGGTTTAAATAATCGAGACCATAGGTCGAAGATCCGTAAGCAAATAGACGAGGCAAGCAGACCCAAAAAATTGCAAAGTCGAGCTTAGGACATTGACTTCAATTCAATATGTCTTTTAATTGAAGTTTCGCGTTCCGAACCCCAAAGTGAATATGGCTAAAATTCTTGTTACTGGATCTACAGGCTTCATCGGCAAAAGACTCACCTACAACTTGCTGGACCAAGGACATGAGGTGTATGCGCTTTCTAGAATTAAAGGGATAGGCGAAGCAATCTCAAGTAATCCCAATTTTCATATCCTATACGGGGACCTTAGAGAGCCTTCAAGTATGGAAGCATGGCCCAAAGACATTGATGCGGCTTATTACCTTGTTCATTCTATGGGAGATGTCGTTCAAAATCTAGTCAGCGTTGAAGAAGGCATCACTCAAAACTTCATCACTGCCATCGAACAGACCCAATGCAAACAAATCATCTATCTTGGTGGGATCATCGAAGATGAAGCAAAGCTTTCACCTCACCTAAGGTCACGTCTTGCCGTGGAACAAATTCTTCAAAAAAGCAAAATCCCTTCAACAATACTTAGATCGAGCATCATCATTGGTGCTGGCAGCGCCTCCTTTGAAATTATTCGAGACCTAGTTGAAAAGTTGCCTGTGATGATCGCTCCAAAATGGGTTAAAAGTTATTGCCAACCTATTGCCATACGGGATGTCCTGTTCTATTTGAACGGGGTTATGCTCAATTCTGCTTGTTATGGGAAAAATTTTGATATTGGAGGGGCGGAAGTTTTATCTTTTAAGGACCTGCTCCTCCGATTTGCTGCCTTTAGAAAGCTCAAACGGTACATCATTGATGTCCCCTTGCTAACCCCAAGGTTGTCGAGCTATTGGCTCGTCTTCATCACATCTGTGAGATTTTCCATATGTTTCTATCTTGTAGAAAGCATGAAACACCCTACGCGCAAATTGAACATTTCCATTGACGCCATCCTCCCTCATCAATGCTTATCATTTGAAGATGCTTTGACTTTAGCTTTTCAAAAAATAGCCCAAAATGAAGTGATTTCCACATGGATGGACTCTTGGGACTTAAAAACAGTCAATGCAAATATCCAAGAGTTTGTTGAGGTCCCAAAAGAAGGTTGTCTTACAGATATTAGGATTGTTCCAATCAAAGCATCAGCTGATGAAGTGCGCAAACGTGTTTGGAGCGTTGGGGGTGATCAAGGATGGTACTCGATGAACTGGGCATGGCGGCTGCGCGGTCTCATAGACCAATTCGTAGGCGGTATAGGACTCAATCGCGGACGCAGACACCCGTCTGACATACAGGTCGGAGACTCAATTGATTTTTGGCGGGTCTTGCTGGCTGATGAAAAAAAACGGCATCTCATTTTATATGCAGAAATGAAGCTCCCTGGAGAAGCATGGCTTGAATTTGAAATCGATGAAAAGCAAGGGGTCCTTATACAAACGGCCACATTTCGCCCAAAAGGAGTTTTTGGCAGAATATACTGGTATCTGCTGCTCCCCTTTCATGGCATTATCTTCAAAAAAATGGCTAGAGCACTCGCGCAAGGATAACAACCTGGCACTGAGATTTTTCGATTGCTTGAATTTTATTTAGGAGGTATATGCTGCAGAATAGGCACTTACTTAATTCAAGATATTCCTGGTAATTTTGTGGTTCCATTTAGAGACTGTTAACAGTCTTTTAGGAGTTATATGAAGAGAAAATATCTTCTGTTTTGTTTAATTTGTGGTTTGGTGCTTTCTACTGCCTTCAATTTTTTCTTTAAAAGCTCTAGTACAACCAATTATTATCAGGAAATCGCTGTAACTTATAACTCTGCTGCAACACCGCTTGTTGATGTGTCAATCAATGGGACGACCTACTCCCTTCCCTTAGACCTTGGTTCAAGGTTTCCCCTGACCCTCAATAAAGAAGTTTTAGAAAACATTCCAAAAACTTTAAACGGGACAACACAATTACAGGATATAAAAGGCAACTTACATGAAGTACCGGTGTACGTGCTGCAAGATCTCAGGATCGGAGGTCTTAAGCTAAATAATGTCGTTGCGATAGAAGAAAAACCAAATTCTAAAATTCAAGAGTTCGGTTCTTTTGGAAGACCGCTGCTACAAAGGTTTAACATTTTGCTAGATTTTAAAAATTCAAAAATAATCGTCTCGAATAACATTTCTAGACTTAAGAAATCAGGATATGACATTGACAAGATGGTGAAATTAACGCTTGATGATAGCCAGCGTATCACTTTGGAAGCCTCTACCAACTTAGGGACTGGTAAATTTGATCTCGATACAGGGGCTACAGTGAATTTCCCAAGGCTTCTTTAATTCTCAACGGTGAACGATCGAAAGAACATCCTGGAACAAAGACTTATACTTTCCCTAATTTTTTTATTGGAGATCGAGACTTTGGAAGGACGACTTTACACCTTTTCAACTCCACTTACGATTATAGCGAAAGTGTCGGATGCCTTGGAATGTCTTTCTTGAAAGAGCACATTGTGTATATCGATTGTACTAACAAATTTGTATACGTTGGTGAAACCATACCCGATAAAAACGAACTCGAATTCTAAAAGATTATCCCTATTAAAATGCCTTATGCTCTTGTTATTCTCCTTTGCTTGTCCCTAACATCGAAAATTTACGCTAGAAAAGAAGCAGAGCCAGAATGTACCCTTGGAAATTTCGCAGTCCCCCCATCTCAACAACCTGGCCCCCTCATTAGTTTCGGCGAAAATATCCTCTATAAAAACACACTACAGGTCTTTTTATTTGCAGATGACTATATCGACAAAAACCAATATTTTATCGATGTAGTTCCCAGTTTTCTTTACGCGATCACAGATAATTTTTCTGTATTCTTCAATGTTCCTGTTGTTGCATTTAAAAAGGGGAGCAACCACTCGTATGGATTAGGCGATATTCCCATTCAATTTGAATATGCCTATTACAACAAAGGCCACTCATGTTCAAGTGACCTTGCAACCATTGTCGCCAATGTGACCATCCCAACTGGATCTAGCAATAAACAACCTCCAACAGGATTTGGCGCTCCAAGTTTTTTCATAGGCACGACATATAATCACACTACTGACACTTGGTTTTACTTCACTTCGTACGGTGCCGTGTTCACCACAACGCATCACCGCACCAAATTTGGCAATCAGTACCTCTATCAATTTGGTATTGGGAGAAATATAGCAGCGATCAGAGACTGGGTTTACGCTTGGGTAGTGGAATTTGATGGAACATTTTATGAGCGGGATAGGCTCCATGGAGTTATTAATCCAAATTCTGGAGGTAACCTCATCTACGTAACCCCCTCTCTTTCGATCTCTTCACAACATATCATGCTCCAGTTTGGTTTTGGATTTGCCGCTCAACAACATCTGTTCGGGCATCAGCCAAAAGCTCTTTATTTATTAGCTGGCAGTCTTGGCTGGACTTTTTAGCTTAAAAATCGACGACCCCTTAGTTACGCAAGAGGTCTAATATCTCGAGACCTTCAGACCCAAAAAGTTGCAAAGTCGAGTTAAAAAATAAACTTGCATTCATTCCTTTCATAGCCCTAATCTTGCTACATTCTTAATATTTAGAGAGGCCTAGATGGCAATTTCATCTTCTGTTGCTGTAGGACCAAATATCGGCCCAGTATACATCAAAAAAGAGAAACGCGACCAATATGCACAGGTTCTCTCTGAAACATGTTCTTTAACAGATAGGGTTTTTAAAGATTCTTCCAGCAAGCAAATCCTTCAATTCAACGACAGTTTCTATAACAACCCTCTGATAACACATGCAATGCCATCTTATGTTCAGTTGGCCAAAGAGTATAAAGGGATGATGCGTGAACATATTGAGAGACGGGTCCTTTTCTTTTTCCAACAACTTATTGTCTGCTATCAGACCAAACTGCATTTTGAAAGTGTGGGAGCGCAAGATCAAGCCTCATCAGCAAGTAGCATTTTTGTTAAAATAAAAGGGGAGCAACAAAAGTTGACAGTGCGCAATGCTGCTCACAGCAGCACAAGTCCCTGCCTCGTTGCATATGACAATCAAGAATGGCAGCAATACAAGGCTGGCCTTAAAGTTAAACCTCAAGGTTTTGTATTTCTCAAAGGAACAGACTACTATCGCACAGCCAATGCTACGATGAACATGCCGCGTATGATCAATGAGGCGGATCGGGAAATAGATGAAAAAACATCTGAGTCCTTGCTTAGGGGCAAATCGGAAGCGATCATCAATAAAGTCGCCCAAGGAGATCTTACTCCAGACGCAGGGTTGATACAATTTTTAGAAGATGCAATCTTGGCAGTTGAGGATGCTCAGGAGCGTTTAGCCAATAAAGATAAAGACCCCGATGTCCAAGAAGTCCTTAAATACTACTTGAAATATCTCAACAAATGCTTAGGTGTCATTGAAAGCGACTCTACTTTTTTAGGGAACTTTCTCAATATCAAGATCGACTCTTCGGAACACGATGATGCTGCAAGGCGCATTATCTTAAACATACGCTACAGCGCCATCCGCAATGTTCAATTAGAACAGTCTAAGTTAATCCAAAAGGTTGAAGCGCTCAAAAAAGAAATTTTTGATGGTTTGGACGGAACAAAAAAACCAGATAATTTTGACGCTGCTTTCCGCACAAAAATGATTGAAGCCGCGCGTACTGACCTAGATCGTCAGCGTTTGGAAAAATTGCTGAATTTTTCTCCAGAGAATTTCAAAGCGCAATTAAGCAAGTCGATCAACACCAAATTCACCAACACCTTAGGTTTACTATCTCCTCATACCAATAGAATACAATTTGTAGTCCAAGAAATCCTTCAAGACATGCGTCACTTACGCACGCAAGAACAGTATGATCGGGCTCAAATATTGAAAGCTTTAAGAAAAATGAAACAGTGGACCCAAAAAGAGCTAGGCGCTGCTGTAAAGAACCTGTTTGCACATGCTGCTGCAAGCCAGCCGACAATTTCCCGAATAGAATCTCGTGAGAAATTAGTGACGCCTCGAATCGCAGAAGAATTCAGCCAAGTTTTAAAGTTGATCCAGGGCTTTTCATGCCCCATTTTTTCTACGCATGAACTGCATAATGTAAAGATGTAGCTAGTTTCTCTTTTCTTCTTTTAGTTAAGAAGGCATCTTGTTATTGAATATTCTTAACTTTCAAATGGTTTGCACTCCATGGATGCACTATTCCTATCTAGAATTCAATTTGCTCTGACAAGCATGTTCCACTACATCTATCCTCCATTAAGCATTGGAATAGGTCTCATGCTCGTCATCATGGAAGGCATCTATATCAAAACAAAAAATCCTCTCTACAAGGACATCACGAAATTTTGGACAAAAGTATTTGCCCTGACATTTGCCCTAGGCGTTGCAACTGGTCTTGTCCAAGTATTTGGATTTGGAACCAATTGGGCATCATATTCACGGTATGTGGGAGATGTTTTTGGAAGCGTTCTCGGCGCTGAGGGAATTTTCGCGTTCTTTTTAGAGGCGGGATTTCTAGGCGTCATGTTGTTTGGATGGGACCGTGTAAGTGTCAAGGTCCACTATCTCTCAACGTGCCTGGTGGCACTAGGAGCGCATTTCAGCGCCATTTGGATCGTTGTAGCTAACTCTTGGATGCAAACCCCTGCTGGGTACAAAATTGTCGGCGAAGGGCCTGATGCGCGTGCAGTGGTCACGGACTTTTGGGCAATGATGTTCAATCCTTCTGCTGTCGATAGAGTGGTCCATGTGGTTTTGGGATGTTGGCTCTCAGGTATTTTTTTAGTTTTAAGCGTCAGCGCATACTACTATCTCAAACAAAAACACCTCCCTTTCGCCCGTACCTGCATGAAAATTGGTTTGATCTCAGGAATTATCGTCCTCACTCTTCAATTGATCTCAGCGGATTCTACTGCTCGAGGTGTCGCTTTTAACCAACCTGCAAAACTTGCTGCTTTAGAAGGTGTGTATAAGACAGAAGGCAATGCACCCATCACGCTTTTCGGCTGGGTGGATACAGAAAAACAGACCGTTACTGGACCGAAAATCCCCTCGATCCTCAGTTTTCTCATCTATCGCGACGCAAGCAAGCCTGTGACAGGCCTAGACCAAATCCCTAAAGATGAGTGGCCCAACGTACAAGTCGTGTTCCAAAGCTACCATGCTATGATTGCCATGTGGGGATTTATGGTATTGGCTGTTTTACTTGGGTTCGTATATTGGAAAAAAATAAAGACTTTCAAAACAAAATGGCCTTTAAGACTCCTTGTGATCTCCGTACTCTTCCCTCAAATCGCAAATCAAGTAGGCTGGATGACTGCAGAAGTGGGAAGACAACCTTGGATCGTCTATAAATTGCTCCGTACCTCAGAAGGGGTATCTAGGTCCATTGCAGCAGCTCAAGTCGGCCGGTCGATCATCATGTTCATCGTTATCTATTTCTTCTTATTGTTCTTATTTTTATTCCTTCTCGATCGAAAGATCAAACAAGGGCCTCACATGCAAGATCATAAAGCAACAGATGTCTATCATAAAATTGCATCCCCTTTTGAGCAGGAGTAGCCGATGAACCTCTTTATTTTAGAAAACATGTGGTACCTCGTAGTGATCGCAGCGATTATTTTTTATGCTGTGCTCGATGGGTTTGATCTCGGCGTTGGGTGTCTCCATCTCTTTGCGAAAAAAGATGAGGAACGACGCATCATTTTAAATTCTATAGGCCCAGTCTGGGACGGAAATGAAGTTTGGCTTGTCATTGTCGGCGGAGCCCTCTTTGCAGGCTTTCCCAATGTTTTTGCCACGGTATTTTCGGCTTTTTATGATTTTGTCATGCTCCTTCTCTGCGGTCTTATTTTCCGAGCAGTCTCTATTGAATTTCGTAGCAAACATGAATCAAAGACATGGCGTAAAAATTGGGATGTCGTATTTTGCATTGCGAGTTTCATCATCGCCTTTGGGATCGGACTTGTCCTAGGAAATGTGATCATAGGCATCCCGCTCGACCAAAACCAAGATTTTGTTGGGACGTTTACCGGCTTTTTAGGACTTTATCCTTTGTTGTTTGGGCTTACTACAGTCTCTCTCTTTACGATGCATGGAGCAATCTACTTAGTCATGAAAACAGAAGGAGCGTTCCACAATCGAGTCCGCAGATGGGTCAACCGATGCATTGTATTATTCCTCGTTTGTTATGTGGCTATCAGCATAGCTACCTTCATTGTCGCCCCTTATATGTTGCAACATATGCATGATAATCCTTGGCTCTTTGTAGTCCCTCTTGCTGCCCTCCTTGCCATCTTGAACATCCCTAGACAAATTAGTAAGCACAACGATGGTTGGGCTTTCCTTTTCTCCTGTTTTAGCATTGCCCTGCTTCTTGGCCTCTTTGCTATTGGGAGCTATCCTACTCTAGTGCGTTCTTCCATCAATCCAGAAGAATATAGTCTTGTGATTGCTAATTCCTCTTCATCAGAGCTTACACTAAAAGTTTTACTAATCATCGTTGCGATCGGAATACCTTTAGTGCTAGCTTATGGCACATATATATATCGCCTCTTCCGTGGGAAAGTGAAGTTAGATTCTCATAGTTATTAATTTATGCAAAATTTATATAATAATTAATTTATATTGTTGCAAAACAATTTAATTTCTGATATAAAAGCCTAACTTAATAAGGGAAATTAATGAACAACCCAATTCAAAAATCACATTTATTTAAAAACGCGCAAAGTTATTTTACTGTCAACAATACTTCAAAAAGCAAATTAAATCATTGGAAGATCGACTTAGGCTTAACTAGCACAGCTAGCACTGTGGCTTCTGTTGTCGGAATTGCTGGAATTCTTGGGGCAGGAGCGGGATTTGCTTTAGCTACTGCTATTAGCTTTAAAGTTAGCTTGATTGTCGGCGGAGCGCTGATCACAGCTATTGCATTAGGCATTTTATTTGTTTGCAAAAGTCTTCAAAAGAGACTAACAAACCTACAAATCTAGCTTTATCCTGGAATATTAAACCTAGCGTCATGCAAAAAATTCAGCAGAGTGCTCCGAGATTATATCTATTTCTGACAGATCCGAACTTCAAATGGAACCCGAAAACAGATTACGACCTGCGAGTTGAAGATGTCTTTGGGGTCTTATGGATTGCTCCAAATCAAGATAGTGCGTTTCTTCAATCTTTTAGGACTAAGTTTCAAATGATCTGTCCTTGTTAAATCAAGTTAGTGATCAATCTCGATTTACGCCTCAAGGCCAAACTAGACTCGCTAATAACAACATTGCACAAATGTTCCATCTTGGACAAACATCACCAGCAGCAAATGAAATGTTGCGGGATGCTTTGAGCTATTGTTTTTCTAAGCTCTAAGAGACTGTTAACGGATTCAGATTCTGTCGATTTTTTGAACTTTTTGGCGAATTTTCTTTTGGTTTGTTGGGGGCAATATACGAAAGTTGATATAACCCCCCAACAAACCAAAAGAAAATTCGCCAAAAATTCTCAAAAAGCGACGAATCCTGAATCCTTTAGCAGTCTCTAACGTAGAAGTCCACTATTCCGCTTGCTAAAATAATTTATCCACTAGGCTTTTCCAAAATTATAATTGGTAAAGCCGATGAAATACTGGAATTTTTGCTTCGCACCCTTGCTTGCATTTATTGCCTCTATTCTCTTTTTTGACAAGCGATGAAACAGAACCTTCTCTATCAGAGAAAATCGACCGTATTTCTGAACAAAACTACTTAAATACCTGGCAAAGGTAAAGCGGAAGCGCCACTGTTCATGGCGGACCATTTATTGACATCGCTTTTTTGTACTCGATTGCCAAAATAGATGGATTGGAATTTGCACTAAAAACAGATCTTAACGGTCCCGATGAATTTCCTGGGCTTATTAAAGTTAAGGGAAAATACGAAGATTTAGACTTTAAATGGAAACCAGGCGCTCAAGTCAAGCTGGGTTATATTCTTCCATGTCATGATCAATGGGATATAGCTTTAATTTGGATTACCTGCATTCTAAAGCACATAACTCAGTTTCGGTACAAAATTTTAATCCTTTTTCATTCTCTAACACAGGAGTTTTACGCCCTTCATGGGTGCCGATCATTTAGGATCAGTAGCTGATCATGCTCTGGCGAGTTGGAGATTAAACTTCAATACTCTCGACCTATCTTTAGGGAGAAACTATTTTGTTGGACGCTTCCTTTCTTTGCATCCTTATTTGGGAATAAGAGCTGTATGGATCGATCAAAATTATAAAAGTTAAATATCATGGTGCTTTTTCAATCTCTGACGGAACAGGTGGCGCGAGCTTGTTGTTTCAAAACTCAAAGCTCATAGCTCATAGCGATTTTTGGGCAGCTGGACTCTTGCTTGGTACAGATTTAAAGTGGGCCTTGCACCGTAATTTTTCCATTATAGGCAAAGCTGCAGGCTCTTTAGTAGGTGGGGATTTCGATCTAAATCAAAAAATTCACGGTGGAATTGTGATTAGTGGAGCTGAGACTCCTATTATTGTCCCTGAAACTGTCGTTCTCAAGCAAGACATCAATAGTTTAAGGCCTAATTTAGAAGGACAGTTGGGTTTAGAATGGCAGATGTTTTTAAAACAAAACAAATATCGCATCGCACTTTCTGCAAGTTATTTTGCAAGTTATTGGTTCAGACAAAATGAATTCCTCAATCTTGACGTAAGTAATGTCGGGAATGATACAAACATCATGCCCGATCGCCGCGAGGGTGATCTCCAATTTCAAGGAGGGATGCTTAATTTAGCCCTAGAATTTTAATCTTGTTTACTTTTGTTCATAGTATATTTAAATAGAAATACATGAACTTAGTTGATGCCTATGTCAATGCTGCAATGATTTTATCAGGCATGGGCCCGTTGCAACCATTACAAACAGATGAAGGAAAAATATTCGCAGGAACCTATGCTTTGTTTTGTGGTATACTTTTCCTAGTAGTCATAGCAATCATATTTGCTCCTATTTTCCATCGTTTTTTTCATAAGTTCTTGATCAAGGACCCTAACTAAGCTCAGACTTAAGGCTCTAAGATGAACGAAGAGATGTATTTCTTTATTGCAGACATCAGCGGATACACGGCTTACATGCTCAAGAATCAAACAGATCTTGCTCATGGCACTATCATCGTCTCTGAGCTCATGGGCTCATTGGTCAAACAAGTCCGCTTACCGATGGAAATCTCAAAACTAGAAGGCGACGCTGTATTTCTCTATTTGCGAAAAAATAAAATTCCCAAAGAATTCCTCGACGACCCTCATCTTCTAGGCAAAAAAATCCTCTTTCTCTTCCAAGCTTTTACTACCAAGCTACGCTCCTTACAATACTCCAAAGTGTGTGCTTGCGGCGCTTGTTCGAACATCGAAAAATTAAATCTAAAAATGGTGGCCCATTACGGCTTGGCCTCCATTAATAAAATTGGATCGTTCCGCGAACTCACTGGTGTCGATGTAATTATTGCCCACCGCTTGCTGAAAAACCAAGTGCAAGAAAAGCGCTATGTTCTCATGACAGATGCTGCTTATAAACATCTATCATTACCTTCGGAAGGGAAGATCGTCCATTCTCAAGAACAGGATAAGGACTTAGGTGCAATCCCAGTCCACATTTATTACCCGCCTGAAATCATTATCGAAGAAAAAAAACCTTCGACTTTGGAAAAAGCAACAGCCCACCTAAAATTGATCTGGGGTACTTTATTGCTTAAATCAAATCTTAAGGGTTCTCTTTATAAAGGAGACGATCTAAAGAAATAGCTCCTGGACCAAAAACAAACACAATCAAAGAAGCAAAGAAAAAGAGGAAAGGATCCAGCATCATCACTCCCTGAGGATTGCTGAAAAGCATTTTAACGGCATCAGGGTACGCTGTCCCCATAGCGATAAGCATGGTGCACATTAAAGGTATTGTGATAAGTCTTGAGGCAAAGCCAATAATCAAACAGGCTCCTCCAATGAGCTCTATGGAAGCAACTACCGAAGCATTGAGCATCGGGAGCGGTATACCAATCGTTTGAAAATAGGCAGCAACTTGGTCAAGGTTTGAAAATTTTCCAAGACCTGCTTGGAAAAAAGACCAACCCCAAAATAAACGAACTAAAAGGAGAAATGGTGACTGGAAAAAATTTCCTGTCGCTACAAGTCGTGAATATAACCTCTTCATTAGACCTCTTGCGTAACTAAGGTTCTGTCGATTTTCGAGTTCTTTTGTGCCGATTTTCGACTTCAAATTGCTGGGATAATATCAACTTTCGTATATTACCCCAGCAATTTGAATCGAAAAGCGGCCAAAATAATCTCAAAAATCGATGAACATTAGTTGCGCAAAAGGTCTATTATGCTCTCCATCCATAAATAGCTTGTTGATCCATCAGATCGATTAAGAATTTTTCACCAACAGAAAGAGCTTTAGACTCATTAAGTTGAAAAGTTTTTGCCGCCTGAATCAGCGCCTCTCTTCCTGTATGGTCTGTAAGCATCTCATATACATGAAGAAAAAACCGAGACAAGGCAATAAAACGCACATCTCCAGTATCAGGGTGGCGCAATACTAACACCGGATAAATTCCTTCCTTCATCTCTCGAGGAAGCACATTTTTTTCGTACACTGGATAGGAATAGACAATGATTTGGCTTTCAGGATTGAGAACCAATAGATCGTCCAAAATACGCCCTTCTTTCTTAAAATCTCCTCTTGGGAGATCAGGCATCATATCGATCTCGATTTCGATCCACTCGAAATGAAGTAGGTCGAGTAAATAAGGAATGTTCCAGCGCTCCGCCCACTTCTGCTCCATTGCCACGCGGACCAATGCTTGCGGCAGCCTCCAAACACTGTGAGCAGTAAAATCTTCCTTAGCCAGATACAAGTCAAGCATCTCATTCCACTGCTTTTGCGTAAGAAGATGGAAGGTCAATGGGAATGCGCGATAAAGCACTTCTTCGATATTATTACGTACAAGCTCATGATAGATTTGAATTTTCTCTGGAACTATGTTTAGAGATGGATCAAGTTCACCGGTGCGGCAAAAATGAAAAAAATTTTCAGTCGTTTTAACAAGGGACATGTTCTTTAGTCCAATGCAGGTTCGTGATTGTATTCAATGCTGTGATCTCTTTGAGAATTTCTTGGAAATCATCTAAGTTCTGATCTCTTTCAAGAAGAACAGGTACAGGTTGGATCCGCTTTACGGTCCATTCGAAAAGCTCATAAACTGGATCGATGATCGGTTTCCCATGCGTATCGATGATCAGATCTTCAGAGACCTTCTCATGCCCCGCAATATGGATATATGCGACCTTGTCTAAAGGAATGCTTTGTAAAAAGACATAAGGGTCGTATTGATGATTGAATGCGTTGACGTACACGTTGTTCACATCCAAGAGCAATTGACACCCGCTCTCTTTGACAATGCGCGATAAAAATTCCGCTTCCCCTATCTCAGGAACTACTGGGCAATAATACGAGATATTTTCGATGGCTATGGGCATTTCCAAAAAATCTTGTATTTGTTTAATGCGGGAAATGACATGAGCGATTGCTTCTTCAGTAAAAGGGAGTGGGAGTAGATCGTAAAGATGCGCATTTCCTGACTTGCAATAGCTAAGATGTTCGGAATAC
>JBGAFY010000201.1:0-8326 GCA_044226975.1 Rhabdochlamydiaceae bacterium | reverse complement strand
TGTCAAAGAACTACCGCGAAAAGGGTTGATTACAAAACCCTATCTGCTGCCTGAGATGGGCAAGCTCCTTGACGAAGAAACTTTTGCTGAAGTGGGCTTTGCTTGGAATGAAGAAGCTTTATTTGTAGAAGTCCTCTTCCACAAACCTTTTGAAGAAAGTGCGTTTCCCAATTTTGATGAAGGGGAGAGCGTCGAACTTTTCATCGATACCAGAGACTTAAAGACCGCTGGGTTTATGACCCGGTTCTGCCACCATTTTGTATTCCTGCCGCACAGCGATCTTGGAAAACTTTGCTATGAGATCAGCCGTTTTCGCAGCGAAGATAGCCATCCTTTGTGCGATTCCGATGAGCTGCAAGTGAAGGCAGATTTGCGGAGCAAAGAAATAAGTATGCAGATTGTGATACCACAACAATGTCTGCACGGATATGATCCAAGAAATTTCCCTCGGCTAGGATTTACTTACAAGATCAATCGCAAAGGGGGAGCACCGCAACACTTCGCTGTTTCTTCTGCGTTGTTTGCGTTGGACCAACAACCGAGTTTATGGGCTAGTTTAAAATTAGAGAGGTAGACCATGTTATTTACAGACACGCATGAATGGGTTCGTATTGAAAATGACTTAGCTGTTGTGGGGATCTCTAAACATGCGCAGAAAGAACTAGGACAGATCGTCTACATCGAATTGCCCAACGTCGGTAAAACCATCAAAGCAGGCCAAGAAGTGGCGGTCCTAGAGTCCACAAAAGCCGCTGCTGATATCTATTCTCCCGTTTCAGGTGAGATCGTCGAGATCAACCAAGCATTGGCCGACATCACAGAAAAAGTGAACCAATTTCCAGAGTCAGAAGGGTGGCTATTCAAGGTCAAGCTGGCAGACCACAAAGAGCTTGATGCCCTTATGAATACTGACGCCTATCAAGCTATGTTAAACTAGGCAATAAAATGTCTTTTTATCGCGAGCGCGATACAAGCACTTTTTAAGGAAACTTCGGGGTCATAACTATTTTTTCACCACTTTCGATTTCGTGGTCATCCCCAACTTCAAATTTGGATCCATCATCATTCAGTAGGACCTTAAATTTGAACTTCCCATAATTTTCTTGAATATCCAAGGTCCATAGGTCATCAGAGAGCTTTTTCATTGGAATCCCGTGATTCCAATCCATTTTAGGACCTGTGCCACGGATCGTAAGGAAGTTATTATTTCCTGCATTGTATTTTACTTGGATGCGCGTTGTTGGAACGTGTTGTAAGAAAGAACCGATAGAAACAGGGGTTGGCGCAGGATTGTCAAATGTTATAGCTTTTTCATCGCACTTTCCTTGTAAAATTTTATGGTTAGAGCCAGTTTCCCAAGTAGTATCATTGATCAGAAATTTATACTCGACGTCATCCAGAGGATTGAGAGTTTGGAATATCCAAGTTTCATCATCTAATTGAATTAAAGGAAGTCCTTTATCCCAACTTAGATTAAAACCTTCACCACGAATAAATAACGTATCGCCAAATGGAACTCTACATTTTATAATAATTTCCGTAGGCTTTGCTGGAGAGGTTTGTGGCTGTAAGTGAAGCATTAGATCTTGTATTGGAGCTGTTTTTTCTTTGAAATATAAAACAAAGTAATGCGCTTCATTTAAGCAAAATGTTCCCTTTGAAGGTCCTTTTTCAGACGCAATTTTCAGACCCTGAGGAGACCCAGTTTTCGGATTAAAGATTGTGACAGGAAAATTCAATTTTGTACAAAGAGCTGTGATCATCGGTTGACTGAAATCGATTCCCAATGGCAGCACGTATTCATCGACTAAGCTATTGAAGGACTGATTAGATATATTGCCTTTGTATACGTGTTCAATGTCTGACAAAAAGAATGCTTTGTATTTATCGGCATTGCTTTTCATTTCATTGGCTGCAACAATGCGAAAATAACAAATAAACGGAACGATCTTTTGGTTTTCATGTAACATTTTTTCTATTTGAGAAGGGTGTTCGTTGAGATGGATTAATGTTTTTAATAGAGATTCTTTAAGCAGGGGATCTATTGTAGTGTCATTCATAAGAAAGTCGAAAAATGATGCGTTCATTTTGCTATCTTTGATGAGCGTCTCTAAAAATCGTGTTGTAAAAGCTGAGAGAAAGCAGTTTCCATCACCGCGAATTTCTCGGATAAAGGTAAAACTAATTTTTTTGTGAAATTCTTCAATAATTTTGATGTCTTTTGGAAAAATTAAAATTACAAAGAGAGTTTTGAAATGAACCGATTTGTTTGTTCAAATCAGATATTTCTGATCGGAATAAAGACATAATAACACCTATTGCTTTATATTTATTTCTATAATATCAAATAAGAAGTAATGCTGCGAGAATTAAATGTTTATAATAGTTTTATTAAGTTTTTTTTGAATTTTTATAATATTAAATTGTCATTATTTGACAAATTTATATTTATTTTTTATTTCATATTTCGTAAATGCATAATATATAGTGTTTTATAGATTTGTTAGCAGTTTTTTCAAATATAAATTAAAATTAAAGCAATTCCAGGATTTCTAAAGTTTGACGTACTGGCTAAAAACATAAAGCCAAATCTTTACTTTCCTTCATACTTTTAACAGCTATGGGAAAAGAGAAAGAAGCTCAATTAATTTTATCAAGACTATCTTTGCTTGAAAAGTGTGACGGGATTTACATAAAACTGTGCTTGTTAAAAGGGAAGATTGAAGCGATGTTAGTTTTAGCCAAGATTCCTTTTATGAATCGGCAAGTTAATATACTCAGTGAATCAATTAAGGCTTTAGTAAAGGATCAAAAAATTGAATTAGTTCATAGCTTATTGAGCACAATTAATCTTAAAGACAAATTTCTCTCAGAACAGATGGTTTTAGCTTTAGATTTTTTCAAAAATTAGATTTTTGGAACTGCAGGAAAAATTCTCTTATTGGAAGAGAATGTAGAGATTCTCTCTCCTTTGGACTTATGAAAATCTGGAACTCATCTCTAATTCCTGATGAAAAAGCTGAACTTGTTAAATACAAGGATTGCTCAATTAGGGACAGAAACACGTTCAAAGATCTATCAGAATGTGTGTACATTATTTTATTTTAGTGTATCAGATACTGAAAGAGATGCATTGGATAAAGATCATGACTTTGGTTGTAATGCTTGTTATACAGACAGCGAAAAAGCAACAGCTTTCCAAGACTTATCAGTGCAATTGAAATGTTTTTAATTAGAAGAAAATAAATTATTTTTAACAAGCCTGGTGCGACGCTCCAGGCTTGTTCTTCAAAACGATGACTTATCTATTTTAAGTTCGCAGGTCCAAACGCATGGGGTAAAAGCGATCAAGCGTTAAAGTATGGATTATTTCCTCTTGTTCGTTTGCTGTAATCACAGCCATGTTTGGGTTAAATTCGTTGAGCAATTTGCCGGCAGGCGCCGCAAGGCATTCCTTTTACCATCTCGTGTGATCACAACAATAGCTTCAAATTCTTGCTCTCCTTCAGACACTGCCTTAAATATAGCGGTCCTTTCTGCGCAAATGGCAAGGCCATAAGAGGCATTTTCAACATTGCATCCTTGATATAGTTTGCCTGAGTTTGTTAGCACTGCAGAGCCTACATGGTAGTGCGAGTATGGAGCGGGACATCTTTTGCCCTTCAAGGGCCTTTTGAACGAGTTCTGTGGTTGTCGAAGGAGAAAGGCTCATTGCTAATAGAGGAAAGGAACTGAATGCAGCTAGGAAGCAAGAATTCCCTATTTGAGTCACCTTAAAAAAAGCACAAGCATAGACTAAAGAATGTTTTTGATTAAAATTTTTGAATTAAGGGCGCTTCGCGCAACAAAATAATCATAATTTTCTTTGGTGAAGTGCCCTGGAGTGCGTGCGCTCTGCGCCGCCCTTAATTTAGCTTTCTGAGGATTTTAAGATGTGTGAATGCTGTTTTTTTGTAAAAGGTCAGCATATGAGATTCGCGCAATAGGCGTTTCTGCCAAGGTGTTTTGTTACGGGCAGCTTCTGCAACATTGCGTTCGGTGCAAGTTGAAGATTTCCCAAAGCGCTTGATGATGACACGGTAGCCGAGCTCTTCTCATGGATAAGTCTTCCATAGAGTTCTTCGTAAGGTCTTATTGATTTCTTTGGTCCATTTTTGGAGGGCTTCTTGCCACGAGCCACAGTGAACAATTATTTTTTGTAGGCTCATGGTTAATTCGTTGATGATGCGCTCAACATCGGCCTTTTGATGTTTTGACAGGGGTTGCATTTGTAAGAGTGTGTGGATGCTCCCTTTATTATCGATACCTTTCTGCAAGAACTTTTGCTTCACTTCTTCAAGGGGCATATTGGGAACTCCTTCAAATCCGATCCCACCTTCTGTTGCATTGATGAATTTTGGGAGGGGAATTCTTCGCGATCATCCCAATTTGCATTGCGGAAAGTTTCCATTCTGATTTGGTAAAGACGGGGTTTCCATTGATATCTTGAAGGGTACGGTCTTGCGCTTCTTGGTAATTTTCTGCTTTGCTGACGGATTCGGCATAGTATCTACCTGCAGTATAGCAAAGGTCCATCCCTACAAAAATGATGGGGTTACATCCGAGAAGGGTTGCTACACGCGTACAGACGTCGCTAACAGTGAGGATGGTACGGATCTAGTTTGCTCATTGGCCCAAGTCCTCAAGAGGGATGCCCCCTGTGGGAGGTAGACATACTTTCTAGGTCCATCAAATAGGGAAATGATCTGGGAAGAAGCGCGTGATTGGAACAAGAGAGGGGTTTTGCTAAAGGCCTTATGCGCAAAGCGCTCAAAGGGAGGGTCAGGGTCCACAGCACAGAGATCTGGTTGTTCCCCAACATTGTGATGGCAGCACCGCCTGCGAGGAGCAAGGCGTTTTGTCCGAGGTCTTTTAGAAGGTGGATATTTTTTTGATTGATGGGCCAGCTCCCTACGATGATCGCCGGAATGCGGCATTTTCCATGCAAGCTTTGGAAGTAGTATGCAGAAGAAATATCGAAGAGGTTTTCATAGATATTGCGGTAATTTTTATCTGCCATGAACAAATGGGCGATGACATGACAATGAGAATTTCGGTGATTTCATCGAACATGTCTTTGAACCAAAAATAAATGGGGGCGAGTGTTTTTGCATAATAGGAGGCTAGAAAAGTATCTACCAAAAAATGCATAGCTAAGGCGCACACAAAGCTCGACGGCATGGTTTTCTTGGCCGGATCGAGTTGAACGTGTTCACTGCGGATCTGAGGATGATTTAATATGTGCTCTGCATGTGGTGATTCAAGGAACCTTTGATCACATGGAGATCTGGTTCGAGGAAAATTAAATAGTGGTCGCGCGCTTTTTTTAGCTATTCTGCTTCAAAGAAAAGATACCCTAACCCTAGGCCGAACATGTAAACAGTTTTAGGATTTTCTTTAAAATCGAGTCCCACAGATTTTTTTGTTCTTCGCGAAGACCTTATATGATGTGGAGAAATTGAGGTGGATCAAGCCGAAGGTCCTTGAGATTTTCATCTCCATCTTGAGTTTTGACAATTTCTAAGCATGAAGCAATACGTAACTGAACGAAGTACACGAGAAGTAGAAATTGTCAAAACTCAAGATGGAGATGAAAATCTCAAGGACCTTCTTTATTGTAGATCCACCAATTTCTCTATCCTGCAAAAGGTCTTCGCGAAGAACAAAAAATCTGTGGATCTTCCGATTTAAAAGAAAATCCTAAAAACTGTTTACATGTTCGGCCTAGGGGTTAGGGTATCTTTTCTTTGAAGCAGAAGAATGGCTAAAAAAGTGCGCGACCACTATTTAATTTTCCTCGAACTAGATCTCCATGTGACTAAAAGGTTCCAATCACCAGCATAGCGAAAGCGTATACAAATCATCCTCAAGTCCGCATTGAACACGTTCAACCTGATCCGGCCCAAGAAAACCATGCTGTCGAGCTTTGTGTGCGCCTTAGCTATGCATTTTTTGGGCTAAAAGATACTTTTTCAGCACTCCCCTATTATGTTATTAATCTGCCCCCATTTATTTTTGGTTCAAAGATGTTCGATGAAATCCGCCGAAATTCTCATTATCATGTCATCGCCCATTTCCACCATGGCAGATAAAAATTACCGCAATATCTATGAAAACCTCTTCGATATTTCTTCTGCATGCGCCCAAAGCTTGCATGGAAAATGCCGCGACATTCCGGCGATCATCGTGGGAGCTGGCCCATCAATCCAAAAAAATATCCACCTTCTAAAGACTCTGACAAACGCCTTGCTCCTCGCAGGCGGTGCTGCCATCACAATGTTGGGGAACAACCAGATCATCCAGATCTCTGTGCTGTTGTGGACCCTGACCCTCCCTTTGGAGCGCTTGCCGCACATAAGGCCTTTGAAGCCCCTCTCTTGTTCCAATCACGCGCTTCTTCCCAGATCATTTCCCTATTTGATGGACCTAGCATGTCTACTCCTCCCACAGGGGGCAATTTTCTTGAGACTTGGGCCAATGAACGCCTCAAACTAGATCCAAACACATTTGGTACCATCCTCACTGTTAGCGACGTCTGTACGCGTAGCAGCCCTTCTCGGATGTAACCCCATCATTTTAGATAACTTTGCTATACTGCAGGTAGATACTATGCCGAATCCGTCAGCAAAAGCAGAATTACCAAGAAGCGCAAGACCGTATAGCCCTTCAAGATATCAATGGAAACCCCGTCTTTACCAAATCAGAATGGAAACTTTCCGCAATGCAAATTGGGATGATCGCGAAAGAATTCCTCCCAAAAATTCATCAATGCAACAGAAGGTGGGATCGGATTGAAGGAGTTCCTAATATGCCCTTGAAGAAGTACAAAGTTTCTGCAGAAAAGGTATCGATAATAAAGGGAGCATCCACACACTTCACAAAATGCAACCCCTGTCAAAACATCAAAGGCCGATGTTGAGCGCATCATCAACGAATTAACCATGAGCCTACAAAAATAATTGTTCACTGTGGTTCGTGGCAAGAAGCCCTCCAAAATACCAAAGAAATCCGCCAATGAACCCCCTACGAAGAAGAACTCTATGGAAGACTTATCCATGAAGAGCTCGTTACCGTGTCATCATCAAGCCCCTTTGGGAAATCTTCAACGCAAATCACCGAACGCAATGTTGCAGAAGCTGCCCGTAACAAAACACCTTGGCAGAAACGCCTATTGCGCGAATCTCATATGCTGACCTTTTACAAAAAACAGCATTCACACATCTGAACTTCAGAAAGCTAAATTAAGGGCGCAGAGCGCACGCACTCCAGGGCGCTTCGCGCAAAGAAAATTATGATTATTTTGTTGCGCGAAGCGCCCTTAATTCCAAAAAATTTTAATCAAAAACATTTCCTTAGTCTATGCTTGTGCTTTTTTTAAGGTGACTCAAATGAAAATTCCTTGCTTCCTAGCTGCATTCAGTTCCTTTCCTCTATTAGCAATGAGCCTTTCTCCTTCGACAACCACAGAACTCGTTCAAAAGGCCCTTGAAGGGCAAAAGATGTCCTACGCTCCATACTCGCACTACCATGTAGGCTCTGCAGTGCTAACAAACTCAGGCAAACTATATCAAGGATGCAATGTTGAAAATGCCTCTTATGGCCTTGCCATTTGCGCAGAAAGGACCGCTATATTTAAGGCAGTGTCTGAAGGAGAGCAAGAATTTGAAGCTATTGTTGTGATCACACGAGATGGTAAAGGAATGCCTTGCGGCGCCTGCCGGCAAGTGCTCAACGAATTTAACCCAAACATGGCTGTGATTACAGCAAACGAACAAGGGGAAATAATCCATACTTTAACGCTTGATCAACTTTTACCCCATGCGTTTGGACCTGCGAACTTAAAATAGATAAGTCATCGTTTTGAAGAACAAGCCTGGAGCGTCGCACCAGGCTTGTTAAAAGCTAATTTATTTTCTTCTAATTAAAAACATTTCAATTGCACTGATAAGTCTTGGAAAGCTGTTGGCTTTTTCGCTGTCTGTATAACAAGCATTACAACCAAAGTCATGATCTTTATCCAATGCATCTCTTTCAGTATCTGATACACTAAAATAAAATAATGTACACACATTCTGATAGATCTTTGAACGTGTTTCTGTCCCTAATTGAGCAATCTTGTATTTAACAAGTTCAGCTTTTTCATCAGGAATTAGAGATGAGTTCAAGATTTTCAACAAGTCCAAAGGAGAGAGAATCTCTACATTCTCTTCCAATAAGAGGAATTTTTCCTGCAGTTCCAAAAATCTAATTTTTGAAAAATCTAAAGCTAAAACCATCTGTTCTGAGA
>JBGAFY010000200.1:0-2986 GCA_044226975.1 Rhabdochlamydiaceae bacterium | reverse complement strand
CATGTATCGAGAACCTTTTTAAGCCCAGATTCAAATCGATCGTTATAAAGCTCAATTACTTTTTCTGCCTTGCAATTGGGTGCTTCATTAATGCCATATTTTGTTAACAATTGCAGATGCTCTGGAATTAAATGCGTAGCTTCTTTGTACGAGGCTGCTGTTTTTGGGTCGTTTTTTAGAGCCTTGAGAGAAGGTTCATACATCTTAACAGCTTTGAGCAAGATTGCATCGATGTCAGCTGATGATAGAGGGGTATTGTTTGATAGGGCTTCTGCAACGCATAGCGCTATTAATGCACATGCCGACATCCCAACATTGTTTGGCGCGACGTTGTATTGGTTTTTAGTAGCATATACTACAGCAGGCTTAATCGCTTTTTCTGGATTCCAACTATGTTCGCTTGAAACGATGGTCTGGTCCGCTTTTTCAAATATAGTATTCATTTCATCGAGAGCTTTGAGCGCTTGTTCTTTAGACATAGAGCTAAAATCACACTCATTTGCATAGTCAGTGATCCGGCCTTTAATTATTTTCTGGAACAGTTTTGCTGTCTGGACGGTATCAGAAAATTCGGAGCTGTATTTTTGGTTTTCTAATAAAGGCTTGTAGCTTAGTAAGGTCTGAACGGCTGCTGCAATATTATATTTATTAATTGCGGACATTATTCCTCTCAAGTTAATTAATGTTTTTAGTTTATTATTAATTATAATATTTTTAAATAATAATAAACAGAATAAAATTAATTTTTTACAATAAAGACTATGGAAGGGGCTGTAGGATGAGAAATTGAGCGATAATGAGCGGATTTATAGATGGTCTTGTCAAGTTTTTCAGTCCATAAAATAATTTCTTGATACTCTTTTAGCCCTTCTTCATGCCCAGGATAGCAAGTTACACTGATAAGCCCTCCAGGGGAGATAATTTTCAGAGCATTATCTAGACTTAAGAGGGTTGATTTAGTCATTGTTGTAACGCTTTTCTCGCCTCCAGGTAAATAGCCTAGGTTGTAGATAATCAAATGGATTGAAAGCGTTTCTAGAGATTGAGGAAATTCAATGTGCGATTGCTGAAAGAATTCTACACGTTGGAACTGTTGAGGGGTTAAATGGTCTTCGAGCAGAGTTTTTGTTGAACTAATCGCATCATCTTGGATGTCCATGCATACTAACTTTCCCGTGCCTTCGGAGAGGATTCTTTGGGCGATCAATAAGGAATCCTTTCCTCTTCCACAAGTTGCGTCAATAGCATTATTACCTGGACGCAAGTGTTTCAGCCACAGAGAGTGGGCAAGGTCGATATGGGACAATAAATGCATGGGTCTTTCCACAAAGTTAAAGCTCTAAATTTTTTGAAATTTTTGATGAATTAAATTCAGTTGGGATCTAAGATGCCTGCTTTAAAAATAAAAATCCAAACCTTAACAATAAATTAATAACAAATGTCAGCAAATAACAATACAATTCTTTCTAATTTCCCTTCCCATGCGCTGTGGACAAATGTGTTTCAAGACAAGTCCTTCCAAAAGAGCGACCTCGAAAAAGAAAAGATCATTAAAGTCAGTGAAAAGATCTTAAAATTAGATAAAGGTGAAGAAACCCTAAAGACAAGCATTCAAGAATTTGAGAAATTGTTGGTCGAGAATGAAACCTGGCCTCAAGCAATTCTATACCAATTAAAAAAGATACGACATGGCCTCATAGGACTCCCTGACGAATTGCGCAAAACAAGCGATGATATCGCTCAGGAATATTCCTTCCTTAACGTTGAAGACGAACATCATTTTCTTGCTCTAGAGAAAAAAGGAGCGGTTGAGAAAGTAAACACGCTTAAAAAGCAATGCTCTAAAGCATTCGAGCAGCCTAAGCTGACCCATCATCAATCTTCATGGCCTCCATACGACAAAACCCTTGTTGAGTTTTTGGACTCTGAAGGCAAGCCGGGATACTTTAATGCAAGCGTTGGCAAATTTACTGATTCTACAGGCTGCACGCGCAAGATGATTCTCTCTGAGGCTCCTAAAGAACCTGGAGAAGGGGGGATTGTTCGCTGCCATTTCTTAAGTATGGTCAAACAAAATAAAGTAGGGCTCATCATCACTGTCGCTGATCCAAGTAAGGGGTATAGCGCATATTGGCCGGAAAACGAAAATCCGCTTGATTTGGGAAAGTTTTGTGTTGTGACTAAGGATGCAACTATTATTGCGACCTCACCAACTAACGAGGCACAGCAGCTTGTGAAACGCACGCTTTCCATTGCAGATAAGACGGGGGAATGGGAATGCATTCAGCTCCATATGGTGAATTGGATGGATATGCAAGCTTGTGATCCTACTCTGATGAAAGACCTTATCCTTGCAATCTATGGTGTCCTTAAAGATCTTCCTGAAGAGAAGGCTACGTTAATTCATTGTTTGGTCGGCATTGGACGCACAGGAGTCTCTGCGTCTTTATTAGAGGTATGCGGGGCATTGATCGATCAGATAAGCGATGGCATTGAAAACTTTAAATTAGAGCCTAAGATTAAAGAACGTATTTTACTATTGAGAAAAGAAGTGCGCATGGGCCTAGTCATGACGCCAGATCAATATGAGCTCATCTATAAGACAATGAAAAAACTTTTTTCTGAATTAACCAAATTAGACTTCAGAAGTGAAGGAACGCCAAAATTGCACAAGCCCAATTCAAAAGAAGAAGATAAATGATGATTGCGTTCAAATATTCCATGAGGTAGACTACCTGGAATATTTATGGGGTATTAGCTCAGTTGGTTAGAGCGCCACGTTGACATCGTGGAGGTCAGCTGTTCGAGTCAGCTATATCCCATGCCATTTAAGACACGTGCAAGAAACTATAAAAAATTTATCTACTAGGTCTCTCTGCGCTTTTCTCAGCGCAGCTGCGGTCGTCAAGCTCGATCCCAAAGCGCAAATTATATCCCATGCGGCGACGCCATGGGGTTTTTATTGCGACTGCGAGCTCTCTTCAAA
>JBGAFY010000199.1:0-2972 GCA_044226975.1 Rhabdochlamydiaceae bacterium | reverse complement strand
CCAAAGAGGAATAATATGCGTGTCATCGTCGTAAGCAGCTTCAAAGGTGGAACCGCTAAAACATCGACAAGCCTCCATGTTGGTTCAGCATTAGCGAAATATCATAAACAAAAAGTTCTTCTCATAGACTTTGACGCTCAAGCAAATTTAACGACGGGCCTTGGATACGATCCAGATGCGCAAGACAGCATGGCCCCTGTTTTACAGGGGCAGAAAAACATCAAAGACGTGATCCTGCCCACACCTGTAAAAAATCTGGACCTAGTCCCTGCAGACACTTGGCTAGAACGCGTTGAGGTGACTGGGAGTTTAGCTGCAGATCGTTACTCTCATGAAAGGCTTAAAGAAATCCTTAAGCCGCTCAAATATGATACAGTCATCATCGATACACCGCCTTCAATGTGTTGGTTGACTGAGTCCGCTTTGATTGCAAGTAGTTATTCTCTTGTCTGCGCAACTCCTGAGTTCTACAGCGTCAAAGGGCTTCAAAGATTGGCCCAGTTCCTCAATAATATGTCGGAACGTCATCCCCTTTCAGTCATAGGTGTGGCCCTATCTTTTTGGAATCCGCGAGGGAAAAGCAATCAAGCATTCCTCGAAGTCATCGAACAAACTTTTCCAGGAAAAGTGCTCGGCACAAAAATCCGCCGAGATATAAACGTATCTGAAGCCTCGGTCCACGGCAAGCCGATCTTTGAAGTGTACCCTTCAAGCCGTGCTGCCGAAGACTATATCGCAATCACAAAAGAACTCCTCAAACGGATGTAAAGCTGTTTTACCCATGGCAAAAGTTAATAACCTCTTAGCAGAAAGATTCAAGCAGGCGACGCAAAAGCTGTCTAAAATGACCAATCTAGCACAAATGTCATCTAGCGGAAATCTTTCGAGCTTTTCCGGTATTTTTCGCGTTGCGCCCCTTTCTCAAACTGAAGAGCAGTCCCTCCAAGAATTGCTGACAACTTACGGCGATGAATCGCAAAATATTCAACAAGATTTGCTCACCCTCATCTCCATCACCTCCGAGGTTCGGGCCATCAGCAACCAAGCTGCCATTCTTCATGGTGAGAGGATCAAGAAGGCTCAAGAAATCTTAAAAGGCTATCGAGATGGCGCATTCTCCAGTTGGCTTATTGGAACTTACGGCAATCGCCAAACTCCATACAATTTTCTACAGTACTACGAGCTTTACATGGCATTGCCCCAACAGATGCACTCAAAGCTCGATGAAATGCCCCGTCAAGCCGTTTATGCCCTTGCAAGTAGGGATGCCCCTTTAGATCAAAAAAAAGAGCTCATTGAAAATTACAGAGGCGAGGCAAAAACTGAAATCCTCTCATTGATACGCAAAACATTTCCATTGCCACAACATGATAAGCGACGAGAAAATTTAGCAGAAAATGCAATCGAGCTGCTCTCGCGATTAGAATCCCTTATGAAAACATCGCGTTTTAAAACGACTGCTACGCAAAAAGCAAAAATTCTCCGTCTTATTGAGAACATACAATTACATCTAGGCACATGACAGAAGATCACACCGTGTATCAAAATCCTCTATCTTCTCGCTATGCCAGCAAAGAGATGTCCCATCTATTCTCTTCAGAAGTCAGATATCTGACGTGGAGAAAAATCTGGATTGCTCTTGCAAAAGCACAAAAAAATGCTGGGTACGCTATTAAAGACGAGCAAATCCGTGCAATGGAAACAGCGTATTCAAACTTAGATATCGAAAGAGCGCACGAACTCGAAAAAAAAACACACCACGATGTAATGGCACACATCCACGCCTTTGCAGAAGTGTGTCCCTCTGCTAAAGGGATTTTACATTTAGGCGCTACATCATGTGTGGTCACTGACAACGGAGACCTTATCCTTTTCCGGGAAGCGTTAAAAATGATCGGGATGAAATTGGCAACCCTGATTACACATCTCGTTTCCTTCGCTGAAAGACATGCTTCCTTGCCAACTCTTGGGTTTACCCATTTTCAACCTGCACAGCCAACAACAGTGGGAAAAAGAGCCTGTTTATGGCTCCAAGATTTTGCTTCTGATCTAGAACAGCTTCAAAGTTTACAGCAAGATTTCCCTTGTCTTGGCGCTAAGGGAGCAACAGGCACTCAAGCATCCTTTCTTGAACTATTTGGTGGAGATGCTCAAAAAGTTCAAACCTTCGAACAGAACTTTGTCCAAGAGCTCATGTTTAAAAAATCCTTTCCCATAACTGGGCAGACATATCCTCGTAAGGTCGACGATAAAATATTACACATACTTGCGAGCATCGCCGTATCTGCAACAAAATGTGCAACCGATCTTCGCCTCCTTGCTAATTTAGGTGAAATCGAAGAATCTTTTGCCGAGACCCAAGTTGGATCCACCGCCATGCCCTATAAACGCAATCCGATCCATGCGGAGAGAATTTGCGGCCTATCTAGATTTCTAATCTCCCTCCAAAGCAATACGAGCCATACAGCTGCTGGACAATGGCTGGAGAGGACCTTAGACGACTCTTCAAACCGTCGCATTACCATGCCTGAAGCATTTCTCACTGCCGATGCAGTCTTGCTCCTTTTGATCGATCTGATCCCCAGACTTGCAGTGCTTGAGAAAAAGATCACTAGCAACTTACTTCGAGAACTTCCATTGCTCATTACAGAAAATCTCTTAATGCAGGCTGTAAAGAAAGGTAAGGACAGACAAGCTGTACATGAAAGACTTCGTATTTTTGCAAGGCAGTATTCTGAAAAAATCAATTCAGGAGACCCTTTCGACATCTATGCCGCAATCGCTGCAGACCCAGAAATAGGATTAACGCCGTCAGAAATCGAAGCATCCAAAGAACCTCGACATCTAATCGGCCTAGCCCCAGAGCAAGTAAGCCAATATATTGAGAAAGACATAAAATTTCTTTTAGAAAAATACCGCAAAGCGCAGACTGAGATTCCCTCTTTGAAAATTTAGTTTTCATATGAGCGTTA
>JBGAFY010000198.1:0-2973 GCA_044226975.1 Rhabdochlamydiaceae bacterium | reverse complement strand
CTTGCTTCCAAAGATAGCCTCTTGAGCATGCACTTCCAGCCTGTTAAAATATCGAGTGCGAGATGGGTGTTTTTAAAACTTGCAAGCCCTTTTTATGCATTAGTCGGAAAAGATGCATTTGCCCACGTAAGAATTCAAAATATTGTTAAAAATTTAGCTTCTTACATCCAATTGAATCGACATTTTATTAACATATATTCTTATCGAGAAATACAAAATAAGATTATATTTCCTTTGAACAAGCTAACGGGCAACAAATATAATATTTGTCTTAATAAACTGATCTCTGGATATTTTCATTTATTGAACGACCAGATCTATACCGCGCGCAAACCAACTAGCCTTGCAGGTATGGACTCCAGACCAAAAGTCGAAACAAAGAGAATAAACATTGATGAAGTTTTAAAAGAATATCAGAAACAACGTGAAGCTTTTATTGATTCCTTTAAGAAAAGGGTGCAAGAATCATTAGAAAGACAAAAACGGATGGATGATCTGAGAAGACAATTTGAAGTAGAATACGCAGCGAGACGAAAAGCCAGAGAAGATATGTTCAATAAGGCTAGACAAGATTGGGAAAGAACATTTCCACAAAGACCATCAGAAAGACCTGCACAAGAAAAGACATCTGAAAGGAATACTTTTCAACAGCATAGAAGTGCTCCTCAACAGCCTCAATTCAATTTGCCTCCTAAAGAAAAAAGTGAAGACGTTACGTCTCAAATCAAAACACTTTTTGGTGTTGATGATGTGTCAACTCCAGAACTGTTGAGCAAAGCTTACAAAAAGTGGGCAGTAAAAAATCATCCGGATAAGTGCCCTAATAAAGCTAAAGAGGCAGAAATTCGATTCAAAGAAGGCCAAGAGCTTCTTGCAAAATACAAATTAATGAAGCGCTGGGACTAGTTCTTAAGAAAAGTGTTCGCATTGATATTCATAATATTTATTTGAAAATATTCTTCTGTCTGTGGGATTGTTGTAATTTATTTTTTTAATCCTACAGAGGAGGACTGATATGCTCCGTCGAAGTTTTCTTATATTGAGCTTGTTGCTTGCAACAGCCCCCATCCATACAGTTTTTTCAAAGCAAGGCTCTCTGCTTACAACTAAATCTGCTTTTTCACCCACCGGCGTGCCGCAACAGCCTTATGACTCCGCTACAGTTGCAGCGTATATCTGGAATGTGCTGCTTCCAGAACTCCAAACAAATATGAACCTCTATCCAACTCATAAGGCATATCAGAAGGCTGTGATCCAGCTCGAACAGCTATATGAGAAAGCTGTCATTGCAACAACAAGTACTCAGCTTGGACAAATTTTAGCTCAAGCAGAAGCTTTGGCAAACCCTACTACTTCCACGGTACCTCCAGATGTACAGGAGGCTACGCAAAAACTTGCGTCGGCCCAAAGCGTTCTAGCTCAAGTAGACCAATCTATTATTAGTATGCAATCTTCTATTGGTGGCCTCACTCAAAAGATTACTGCCAATACTGCTCAGATATCTACTTTGCAGCAACAGATCGCAGCTTTGACAAATCCTCCTCAATCTGCACAATTAGATCTACAAAAAGCGCAAAGCGATTTAGCCCAAGCTCAATCATTACTTGCACAGCTGCAGCCGCAAACGACCACCTTAAGCACGTTTAAAACAACATTTGATCAAAATGCACAAAACATTGCTTCCTTAGCGACGCAGATCCTAAATGGCAATAATCCTAATGGAACAAACCTTGCTGCATTGAATAATTTATATAATGAACTTCTTCAGTCTCAGAATACTTTTCAGCAAACCCTCAACGCACCAATCTCAACCCAAATATCCTCGCTCAATACGTTAATCTTAACAACGCTTGCTGCAGATATCGCAACTTTGACAACCGATGTCGGCGGAGGCGTTCCGATCGAGACAACAGGTCTACAAACTTGTTATATCGATATGGGGTTGTTAAGTGCTCAATTATGGGAGTTCATGGTCTACTATCCAGATCAATATTTAGATATGGCCAAATTTGATCAATATCTTGGGTCCCTGTATTCACAGTTCACCGCAGCTGGGATAAATCAAATCAACCTATCTTTTGCCCAAATTGGTAGTATCGACAGTTTAGTCAATGGGGGACAAGGTTCTGCAACGGATGATGTAATTGCGCAAATGATGGCAACCTTCCCAGGTGCTTTAGAAAAACTAATTAGTAAGGCGCACTCCGTAGGCATTAAAGTAGACTTAGCATTTGGAGGAGAAAATGGTGCATCTATGAAGATAGCTGGTGCTGGGCAAACTGTGCAAGGACAAGCGCAGAAGCTTGTGCAATTAGTAGAAAAACTACAGCTAGATTCTCTTGATTTTGACTTTGAAAGTACCGCTTTTACAAATGCTAATTCACCTGAAGATGCTCAAGCATTTTTCCTAGCAATAAAGCAAGGCCTTCAAGGAAAAAACAAACCTCTTTCGCTTACAGTAATGGGATCCTTGCATGATTGGCCTCTTAATTTTCTCAAAGAGCTCTTTTTTGATCAAAGCGGGAATCTAATTTTTACGACTCTTTTTGATGATTTGAACCTTATGCTTTACTCACAGACGGAATATTACATCGATGCAAATAACCCTTCATGGGGAATTGAACAATGGATTGATCTGATGGGAAGATCAAATGTGAGTAGGATCCATATAGGATTTGAAGATAATGTCAATTATGCCAACCCAAATGCATCCGCTGGAGGAACGTATCAAATAGATACAACGAACCCTGGAACTGCAGCAGCTGAAGTGTATATGCAGCTTCTCCAGCAACTGGCTCAAGATGGGTATCCTAATCAATTGGGGCAGACATTTTTCTGGCCTGATATTAACCACCACGCGCCTGGTACCTGGAGCCGATACCAAGTGATCACAAACCAAGGGAATATTAGTGTCAATTTTAATACCGATGTCATACAAGCTTTCTATAATAAACTGACTAGTTCACAGTAGTT
>JBGAFY010000197.1:0-2994 GCA_044226975.1 Rhabdochlamydiaceae bacterium | reverse complement strand
TTTTTCCGAAATACCAGTTTGTTCAGCCAGTGGCTCAATACACAAATGTGCAAAATGCTGTCGTGCAAGGTGTGACGTTCATTCCTAACACAGCTTCAGCTCCTACAGGATTCACAATAGCTTTACCATAACGTTAAAGCTGTTAGAGCATTATATGGATAAATTAATTCCTAAGCATGGAGGCTATCGAGTTCTGAAAACATTTCAGCTAGCCGCTTGATCTTCGATATTACTGTTCGGTTTTGCGATCGATTTGTAAGTGGGCTCAGCCGAACTCATGATCAGATGGTACAGGCTGCTCGTTCCGGTGTTCAAAATATAGCCAAAGGCAGTCAAGCTTCCGGAACATCCAAAAAATCTGAACTCAAGCTTACAAATGTAGCCTGTGCAAGTCTTGAAGAGCTGCGTTTGGAATATGAAGATTTTTTGCGTCAGCGACAACTAATTGTCTGGGACTATGCTGATCCTCTTCGACAAGAACTTGTTTGAAAACGATTGAGTACAGCAGATCAGTTTGCATTAGGGGTAATCAGTTAAGTAAAGAAAAGAAGGCTCCTCTTGCTGAAAGTGCTGCGAATGGTGTACTTGTTTTACTTGCTGTGGCTTGTTCTCTTTTAGACAGACAAATAGCAGCTCAAGCTGAGGCTTTTCAGCGTGAAGGGGGATTTACAGAACGCCTTTATCGTGCAAGAATGAAAGCAAGGGGAGTGGAAAGCCAAAAATAGACGAAATGGACTAGGAATGGACGACATAGGTCTATTAAAAAAAGGTGAGTTACTGAGTATTTATGCATAAAACCATTTTGCTATGACCTATTCTTTTTGTAATATTGCCGTGAATCTTGTGACTCATATTGAGTCAATGCAGATTTTAGCAACCATTACAGGTTAAAAATGAAACAAGCTATTTCAGCCCAAGACATTATTAGTTGTCTAAATACTAATTACGGCATAAAAGTCACCAGACTTACCTTACTGCCCATAGGCGCTGATATGAACGCCGAAGTATATAAAGCTCAAACGCTTGATCAAATTGCTTATTTCATAAAACTAAAACATGGGCACAATCATGATATTAGTATTGAGGTAGTCGAACTATTAAAGACGGTTGGAGTGAAGGAGGTTATTCCTCCTCTCAAGACAGTTCATGGTAGGCCAACTCAGCGTATTGGAGATTTTACCCTCATAGTGTACCCATTTATCGAAGGACACGATGGATTCAGCCGTAATCTGACAGACGACCAATGGGCTGAACTTGGCAAAGCGTTAAGGCAAGTCCATGAGATTGCTGTGCCCTTATCAATTCAAAAGGAAATCAGACGGGAATCTTATTCACCTAAATGGCGAGAAGCCGTTAGGTCGCTCTATGTTCTTATTGAAGCAGAACCCGTCGGCGATAATGCAGCTTTAAAACTACGCAAGTTTATGAAGGAAAATATGCTGGCAATTCGCCAGTTGGTAGACCGTGCTGAGCAACTAGGGCAAAAGTCTCAGCAACAATCGCCTAAATTCGTGCTGTGCCATTCCGACATTCATGCTGGCAATGTATTGATAGATGGAAATAACAGGATCTACATAGTGGACTGGGATGAGCCTATAATGGCACCCAAGGAACGCGATCTCATGTTTTTTTGCGGCGGTGTCGGAAATGTGTGGAATAACCCAGATGATGAAAAACTTTTTTATAAGGGCTACGGAAAGACCGAAGTTAACATGACGATCCTTGCCTATTACCGATATGAACGCATCGTAGAAGATATTGCTGTTTATGCACGGGAGTTGCTTTTGATGAAGGGTAAGGAAGAGGAAAGGGCAGAGATGTATAGACAGTTTGTAGCTATGTTTGAACCACGGGGTGTTGTGGAAATAGCATTCAAAACTGACGAAACTCTGGACGTTTAGTATAGACTTCTAGGGAGTCATTGTAGGATCAAGAAGCTGGGCTTCACCATTGCCAAACGACCAATCTTCTCGCTTAACTTGAACAAGAGTGACAAAGATATCTTCTTTCCTGACCTTCGGATTCTTCGTTAGAATTGTAACGAGCTCTTGGTACAGCTTTTTCTTCATTATTTGAGATCTCTTAATCGATGTAATGTAAATCGCAATAACATCATTTGAGCGGCGAATTCCCCAAATCGTTTTGTCAAAATGGAAGAAGTTTTTCTTGTATTCTGTGATCATTTGGAAACGATCATTTTTTGGGATTTTCCACGCTGTCATGAGTGCTTGATGGACCCCATCCGCAACAGCCTTGATATATTTTGGGGTTTTGCCCTTGGCTAAATGAATTTGAATGAGCGGCATCTAATTCTCCTTGTTTCTTAGAGGGTGTCTACAAAGTAAGGGTTCGTCGCTTTTTAGAGGATTTTTGGCTAATTTTCGATTCTTTTTTTGGGGGTAGTATTCAGTAAGTCGATACAACCCCCAAAAAAAGAATCGAAAATTAGCTCAAAAAGCCCTGAAAATCGACAGAACCTTACTTTGTAGACACCCTCTTAGCTTACCTCTAAATTCTACAAAGAAAATTGTCTAGAAATTAAAGAAGATAAAAAAGCTAAAATGAATCGAATATGAAGAGACGCATTCAAACTTTTGATTGGGAGAAATTGAGAATTTACCTAGCATCAGCAGTTAACAAATTGGAGCTGCTCGATGTCAGATTTAAAACTTTATTACTCTGCAAACATCAAGTAAAAGGTGAGTTTAAAAGAACGTTTTTCTCCTATTCATCGTATTCTTGTTGATGTTGTTAAAGCAGACATTTTTCGATGTCAAAGCCGCGCAATTGCTTATGATAGTTTTTATATTGGAGAAGGATTGCCGCAATAGGGTTTTATTTACTTGGAAATTCTCCTTCTAGAAGGACGATCGGAGTCTCAATTACAAGAAGCGGGAAATAAAATCCTAAGAGACCATCTCTGAATTAAGCTTATGTCAATTTTCAGGTTCTTTTGAGCCGATTTTCGATTCAAAAATTTGGGGTTATATAAAA
>JBGAFY010000196.1:0-3004 GCA_044226975.1 Rhabdochlamydiaceae bacterium | reverse complement strand
TATGCATCAGCAGAAAGGCCTTCCTCGATTTTTGCTGGAGTCCAAGTAGTCACATTGTATGAAGCATTGCAGGAAATTGGATATTTGCTGGGCGATGAGGACATGCTCAAAATTCCTTCAACCTTGCAGGTCTCGTTTGCATTAGAGTCCCAGATCCGAGCTCTCCAATCACTGCAGTCTGACTCCTTCGCTTCTCTTTGGAAATATATTAAGTCTGATTCAAAACGTTTGATTGATGTTTGCGATACCCTGGCGTCTGAGTTTCGTGAATGTCTAGAGGGGTTAAGCCAAGCTTTAGTACCAAGTGAGGAAAAAAGTTGGCAGTACATTCTTTGGGAAAAAATTTTTCCAAAGTCTTTGAGAGAAAATATCGATTCTGTTTCCCCAGGAAAATTAGCCCTTCCACTCGACCTTTACATTTTTGGGTTTGATTTTTTACCCCCGCTTTATTGCACTTTATTTGGTCGTTTGAACGCTCGTTTTTATTTGATGACCCCATCTCAGGTTTTCTGGGGTGATTTGCGTACAGCAAAGGAACAGGTCTCCTTCCAAAGGCGTCTACGCTTATCTGGAGCAACTTCGGATCTTCTAGAAGAATATGCGGGATATTTATATGACCAACATCAATTTTTGGCTAATTTCAGTAAGGCTGGTCGAAGCTTCTGGAAAATGCTCGATGATCGAGGCGGAGATGTCCATGACAGTTTTGTGCCTATTGAATCTTCTAGCCTACTTGGACAAGTCCAAAGAGACATTTTTGAAGGAGAGCCTATCTCTGAGTGTTCTTGTGTACAAGATGGCACCATTCAGATTCATGCTGCGCCCACTTTTTTAAGGGAAGTCGAGGTATTGCACGATTTTTTGTTGAATCTCTTTAATGAACACTACCAGCAAGGAGTTCCTCTTGCACCCTCTGATGTTTTAATTATCGCTCCCGACATTAATCGATATGCTCCTTTTATCCGCTCTGTGTTTTCAGCAAGATCGCCACAAGTCCCCTTTGCGCTGCAAGGGCTAAAACGTATAGACATGCAGCCATTTCTTTATGCCATCCAATATTTGCTTTCAATTTGGGACCGTGGTTTTGACAAATCGAGCATTGTCCATCTTTTTAGTTTCCCCCATTTTCAAAAAAAATGGGGCTTTTCAGATAAAGAAAGACGCACTTTGATTGGCTGGCTGGAGAAAATGGATGTGTTTTTTGGAATAGATGAGGAAACCCGAGCCCATATTCTCAATCAACCAGTTTATAAGCATAAAGAAAAAGGAACATGGCGCGCTGCTTTAGATGCCACATTGGACAATTGGATATGCGGAGATGAGGGAAGCGTCAGCATTGAAGTCAATCAAAGCGATTTATTTGCAACGGTTGTCACAATTCTTAAAGCTTTAAAAACAGATCTCAAGGTGTTTTCCAATAAAGAACAAAAGACTCTTTTTGAATGGACTTGCTACATTGAGGCTTTAGCTGAGAAATATTTTGCTGTCGAAGAAGAAGACAAGAGGTTTTTCCACGATCTTGCAGAGTTCTCACAAAAAATTCATGGCGATGATAAGGCCACTTTTACATTCGAAAGCATCAAGAGACTTATTGCAGATTCCTTAGAAAGAGAAGCTGCAGCTTGGAACGCACATGAGATCAATGCTGTTAAGTTTTGTTCTTTGCGAAAAGGGCCGTTTGCGCCACATAAAATAGTATGTGTGGTAGGTCTTGATGAAGAACAATTTCCTCAAAAAGATGTTGGAAATTCGCTGTTGACCTTGGCAAAAGAGTTAAAGAACGAGGTCAAAATCAATGGGCCTGATAAAGACCGATTTGCATTATTGCAGCTGATCATTAATACCCGCGGAGTCTTTTACACAAGTTATTGCAGTTTTTCTAGAAATGATCAGAAGCCACAGAATCCTTCTTTGCCATTGCAAGAGTTGATGGATTACTTAAAGGAGAGGTTTTCTGAAAAAGCAGTAGATCTGAAGGTCCATGCTCATTCTCCTTTTACATTGCCGCAAACAACTTTCGATACAGTGTTCTATGATGCTGCAGGTGCACAGAAAAATAAAAATGAAAAGAGTCCTATTTTGGACCTTCCTGAGCTTTCTACATTTAATGGGGAATTTTCCTTTAACGAGCTCGCTTCTTTTTCCCGCTATCCACTGCAACATGTACTTAAAAAGACAATGGGAATTTATTTAGAGGAGAAGGCATTAGAAATAGAGGAAGAGTTTGCTTTATCTAGGCTTAAACGCTCTCAGTTAATGCGCGCATGCGTTAAGGGCGCAAAACTTCCCGATTATGATCAAATATCTGAAAAGCTCCCTAGAGGCATTTTTGGTCGTGCTGCGTATCTCGATCTAAAAAAAGAATGGGATGAGATTTCCTCGAATATCATGGATATGACACTGGACCCCGAGCAATTTTTTTCTGTTATCCTCGCCAAAGGATGTCATGAGATTTCTGCACATTCTTTGAAAGAGTGGCACCACCCTCGCTGGGAAATAACAAAGGGATATTTTCTCAATGGGACTGTTGATACCCTTTCTAAAGGAGGGTTTGTCTTGATGGAACGCTATTCAGAAAAAGAGCTTGTTCGCTGTTGGCCACACGTGCTCTTGGCAAATTATTTCCTCCGTTCAGGCTTCTTTCAATCTCAGGCACTTTTTTTTATGAAGAATGGAAAAAAAGTAGTGATCGATGTGCCTAATTGTGAGGATGCTATGCAGAGATTCATTCGTTACCACATTTTTTGTAATGAAAAGGGTCTTCTTTTAACGCCAGAATGCATCTTGGCTCTTTTGTTGGAAGAGCAGGAAGTATCTGCCAAAAAAGCTATAGAAAAAAAGCTTTCTACCGCTGCAAATAGCAATGATCTTTATTATCAATTTGCCCTTCAACGCAAGATCTTGCCATCGATAGACGAGATTATGAAAGCTCAGAGCTTAATACGAGAAGTGTACAGAGAATTAATTCCACATCTCTTGGGCGGAGACGCTGATGAAAGTGTTT
>JBGAFY010000195.1:0-3004 GCA_044226975.1 Rhabdochlamydiaceae bacterium | reverse complement strand
TGTTGCCCTCTTTAAGAGTCTGTTGTTGAAATGAGATTCAGTCGATTTGTCACATTCTTTTGAATCAGTCAACAACAGACTTTAAATAGACGAATTAAAAAAATCTATATGATTATCATCGCACCACGTTATTGGCTCTCCTTACGCAGAAAAGCGGATGAAAGAGGATAGCTGCAGAAGCCGTTTGCTGCGTTGCCCTGCTTTGCCAACCCCATAAAAGGGGTGTCTGCATCGGACGCCTTGCAGCCCGCCTTATTCGCTTATCCTCTTGCATCCGCTTTTCTGCGTAAGGTGAGTTAGTGACATGGTGGCAAAAAATTATAAAAGAATCACGAATTTAGGATGCGGAGATTTATTAGACCTCTTGAGTAACTAAGGGTTCGTCGATTTTCGAGATTGTTTTGGCCGCTTTTCGATTCAAATTGCAGAGGTAACATACGAAAGTTGATGTTATCCCTGTAATTTGAAGTCGAAAATCGACAGAACCTTAGTTATGCAAGAGGTCTATTGCAAGTTATTGGCGAATTTTCTAAAAATCGACCAAGTCTTGGTTGTAGAACAGTCTCTAAGTCAATTGAATCCTGCCCAATGGCTGGATGCGGATCTCGGGGACGATCTCTTGGTATGAAAGTACCGCTAGATCAGGGAATTCACCTTCGATCAGCTTACGGACAAAGCGACGGACGTCGATCGCCGTCAAGAGCACAGGCGGTTGGCCGCCAGCTGGAGTCGGCGAAATTGTTGTGCGCATCGAATGTAGGATCAACTGGACAGAATCTGGATCAAGGGCCAAGTAGGATCCCGCGGATGTTTGCTTGATCGCTCCACGTACCATGTCCTCGATCTCAGGATCGAGCAAGTAGACAGCGAGGATCGATTGTCCTTGTGAATATTTGTAACTAATATAGCGTCTTAAGGATGAGCGGACATATTCTGTTAAGAGAACAGTGTCTTTTTCTGTCTGTGCCCATTCGCTTAAAGCTTCTAAAATTGTCCTTAAGTCTTTGATAGAGATTTGCTCTTGCACAAGCCTACGGAAGATCTCTGTCAATTTCTGTAACGGCACAAGGCGAGTGACTTCTTTGACGAGGTCGGGGAAGGACTTTTCGACAAACTCTAAAATCCCACGGACTTCCTGAATGCCGATGAATTCCGCAGCATGTTGCCTATAAAAATAAGACAAATGCAGGATCATCACATCGAGGGCTTTCCAGAATTTGATGCCTGCTTTTTGGAGGATGTCTTGATATTTATTTTCCACCCATACGGACGGCTGTCCAATCGAACTCTTAGATGTCGTGAAAGGAATATTGTATCTGCGTAATGTTTCGGGGTTTTCGCTAGTTAATAGCATTCCCTCAAAAATTTTACCGCGTACGATGGGGACTTCATTGAGATAAATAGAATATTCGTCGGTTTCCAGGTTAGGGGAATCCGTTCGGACGTGGACGCCCGGGAATCGAACGCCGAGATCTTGATAGAGAGCGTGACGCATTTTGGGGATCATGTCGTCAATAAAGGTGGTCCCTTGCTTGTCTTTCTTAATGACCTGCGATAGATTTTTCCCGACTTCTAAAATCACTGGAAGCGTGAGCATGTAGTCGTCACCAGCGCCGCGGATAACAGTATGGTCTTCAACATCTGTTTCAACACGGGCGGAAGTCATCCCGGCAGATGCTTTGGCAACTTTTTGTTTTGCCTTATACCAGGTAGTAAAGCTGATGGCCCCAAGAGCGATGGAAATGATCACGAAGATGATTGTAGGAAATCCCTTGATCCATGCCATCATGAACAAGACAATGGAGGCTATCATTAGAGCTTTAGGTTGAGCCAGGATCTGCGAGGAGATCTCTCGTCCGAGGTTGGCGTCTTTTTTTTCACTCGAAACGCGCGTGGTGACAATACCGGCAGTCAAAGAGATTAAAAGAGAAGGGATTTGCGAAACGAGGCCAGCACCAATTGAAAGGAGGGTATACGTTTGGGCGGCTTGCATGGCTGTCATACCGTGCATTGTCACCCCAATGATCAATCCACCGATGATGTTGATGACGGCGATCACGATACCAGCGATTACGTCTCCCTTCACGAACTTCATCGCACCATCCATCGCGCCATACAATTGGCTTTCCTTAGTCAGGGCTAAACGCAGTTCGCGCGCTTGGTTGGCATCAATGATACCGCTGCGCATATCGGCGTCGATACTCATCTGCTTGCCAGGCATAGCGTCCAAAGTAAAACGGGCTGCAACTTCGGCAACGCGCTCAGCACCTTTTGTGACGACGATAAACTGGACGATGGTGATGATTAAGAAGATGATACCGCCGATGATGAAATTTCCTCCGACAACGTAATTACCGAAGGCAAAAATGATATGTCCGGCATCTGCTTTTAAGAGAATTTGCCTTGTTGCTGAAATTTCAATACTCAAACGGAACAAGGTTGTAATCAATAAGATCGATGGGAAAATAGATAAATTGACTGCTTTGGGAATGTAGAGTGCGACCATCAAAAGGGCGATAGATGCAGTCAAGTTGATCGCGATCAAGTTGTCTATGATCGTCGGGCTTACAGGGATGATGATCATCATGATGATCATGATCATAAAGAACGCTAAAACAACATCACTCGATTGCGTGATGATGGAAATCGCTTTATCTCCGCCAAACAGACGTGCAATCGTGGTAAAAAACTTTTTCATTTAAATAGCTCCGCGCTGACTTCTGGTCCTTCTAGGCCTTCTAGCCATTTTAATATCTCCGCTACTGCTTGGTAGGTCTCTTCTGGTATATATTCGCTGATTTTTCCTTTTTCATACAGCAATTGTGCAAGAGTGACATTCCTCATAATCGGCACATGGTATTCTATAGCTGCTTTTATGATTAAGTCAGCCATGATATCTTTGCCCATTGTGATGATCCTGGGCGCTGGTTCTTGATCAGACTTGTAATCGATCGCAACTGCGATGTGGGTCGGGTTGGTGATTACAGCTCTTGCACGCTTAACT
>JBGAFY010000194.1:0-3005 GCA_044226975.1 Rhabdochlamydiaceae bacterium | reverse complement strand
ATTTGGTTTGATATCACTTATTTGTGATACCTGTAGAAGTAGATTGTCTGCAGAGATCTTTAAATCTTTATAATTCTTTTGGATAATAGACATAGTTTGTTTTATTCGAAGTTATATAGAAATCACAATATCCAAGTCAGGGTCGTTTGTTGTAGTTGGCGAAGTGTTAACTGCGGGCGAAGTCGGAATGTTGACTTTTGATTTAGAAGGAAGCTTATTATGCAAATAGAAGTGCATTTGGGCTTTGAGCTTTATATAGGGTAGTTCGTTCTGTTTATTTTTTAGAGTTTCTAAATATTCTAGAATTTGACCGGCAACTTTTTTTCTTGTTTGTTGCGAGTCAGCCATATGGAATTGTTTTAATTGCGATAAGATGTGTTTATCAATCTTGCTTTTGCTAAATTTAAAATCGCGTTTCATAGTGAAGTTTTCTGCGCTAACTTCAAGATATTGGGTCTTTGGATTGAACGGTTTTAATTCGGGGAATCCCTTGCGGTCTACATCCGTGTAATCTTGTAGTATGGAAGGGATTAACCATGCAGGGTACGCTTTTCGAGCCCAAGGATCACAAACAACTGCTTTAGCTCCCCATGTCTTAGGATCTCTCGGATTGCTAAAGGGATCGCGCCCAATTACTACAAACAAATGGTCTGCATCAATACTATCATTTTTTCCTGCAATGGAATATCGCTCAATCAGTTGGTCTGCGTCATTATTGCGGCTAAGAAAGCTAAAAGCAAGTCGGGACATTTCACCACAGTTGCCGATAGGGTAGACAAGGGCTGATTTTGCTTGAGCTATTGCACTAAAAAATGGTTCTTTAGGCAGGACCTTATCTTGTAGATATTTCTCGGCGCGCTGTAGATGGATTTCTCTCCATTGATTTAATGTATACCTAACGTCTTCAACGTCTTTGTAGTTAGAGGATCGGAAATCGAGGATTTTCTCTTCATGATTGAGGAAGTTAGTCGATATGGGTAGCTTTCGGACAGTAAATTCAATTGCTGCAAATGCGCGTTTTAAGTTGGGACGGAATTCTTCTAGGAACGCGTCTTGCGGATCAAAAACGGTCATGATTCCAATATAGGGATCATTAAGTCCAGTTATAGGTTCTTTGAGTGCAGCTTCCCGCTGTTCTAATTCAATATCTGTGAAATGTGCAATTGCCATATCGATGATTTTTAACGAGGAGACATTGTATCTATCATTGAGGTTAAACTGATTGAGAAGACTTAGAGCGGAAGGGGTTGGGCGATCGGTTTTTTTGAGCACCAAGTATTTTTCTTCCAGGATTGTTTTAGTTTGAGAAGATATTTTAGTTAGGAAATTAGAGACAGCGACTCTGTCAGGATTGTTTTAGTATGAGAAGAGAGTTGAGTTAGGAAATTAGAGACAGCGACTCTGTCATTGGCTTTTATGGCTTTCTTTAAAGGAGAGAGCTCGTCATCTGCTGCAACAGCTGCAGCCACTTCTTGAACTATGGGATGTCTGAAATTGTGATAAAGCAAATCGCGGATTGTTTCTATATCTGTGGGAATTTTAGGGTCTCTTTCCTTTAGTTTTTTGTGCATTTTAATGATGAAATTTTTAGACATGCATACACTTGTGAGAAAAGCATGTTCTTCTGGAGTCAATTTCTGATTAGCAATAGGGAAAGTTGGGATATAGTCAAATACTTTCTCAGAGGATATATAGGAATCGATGATATCAACAAATAGTGGATCCCATTGCCCTTGCATGTTAAATAAGAGCATCTCATTTCCTGATGAGAACTTGGCATTTTTGTTACTGAATCTTTTAAAAGCCTCATTTTCAATATAACTACGATCGCTCGGATGCAGTCTTGTTAGTAATTGTTTCGCATTGTCTTTGTCTCTAAGTTTATATGCAGATCGGAAGTCTTGAAGAGCTTCAATTCGAAGATGTTCATGAAGGGCCTCAAGGACAAAGGGATCGGAGCGATTAGAAGTCGAATATAAATAACCGAAGTCAGAAAAGGGAAGTTCATGGCCTGTTGTGTGCTTCCATATTTTTTCAACTCTTTGTGTGAACGATTGTGTGCAGACAGGGCTTGGATTGAGCCTTTTAATAAGTCTTGATTGGGCTTTGTTGAGATTCGCCGCCGCCTCAGTTGTCAAGTTGTAAAAATCATCCGATTGTGACGGAAACAAGTGTGTTTTAATTATTTGGTCCAGCAATTTCCTTTTTTCTATAAGGGCTGTGGTTAGTTGAAGCGCTTCTACAGGATCGATGGCAGTTTCGAGAGAAACCTGTAAAAGCAAGGCATTTGCGGAAATATTTAATTCTTTGTAATTTGATGATGTAATAGCCATAATTAATTATTTTGTTTTTAATTGATAATTAATTATACTATATTTTAAAGATTATATCAAATTTTGTGTAAATCCTTAATTTGTAATATTATGAATGTCCCGAGGATCTATTTGTTCCGCGAGCTTTTTAAGGATTCCAGGTTCTACCATCTCTTGCATTTGTTTGACAAAAGGGGAGCCCACAACAAATCCATCTGCCAAGTCTAGGACTTGTTTTGCACTCGCTCTATCAGCAATCCCAAACCCGACAGCGATGGGAAGAGAGCTGATGTTGCGGATCCTTGTAATATGCTCTACAAAATCATCTGGAAGCTGTGAACGGGCCCCTGTTGTCCCTTTACGGCATGCGTAATACAGAAACCCTTGTGCCTTTTTTGTGATCTTTTCCAAACGTGATGCATCTGTAGATGGAGAGATGACGAAGATGGGATTTAATCCTGCGTTTTCGACATACGAATAATAAGGGTCGGAATAAGGTAGGTCTACAATCAAGACGCCGTCATACCCGGCATTTTTGAGTTCGACGAGAAATTCCGGCCCGCTCTTTAAAAACGGATTGAAATAGCCAAAGGCTATGAGTGGGATATCGGTATGTTCTCGCAACCTACAAGCAAGCTCGATCATTGTGGTCCTATTTACGTTCAGGGCAAGTGCGCGCTGTGATGAGGCTTG
>JBGAFY010000193.1:0-3012 GCA_044226975.1 Rhabdochlamydiaceae bacterium | reverse complement strand
CACATGGACAAAATCTTCTGGCAGTAAAGGAACATGGAACGGCACCTGAATGTCGATCTTAAGATCGGGGTCGGAAATAACAAGCATGCTGTTTTCGATGCCGTAGCGTGAGCTCATGGGTTAGCTTCCTCGAGGATTTGTCTATGATTCTGAAGGACTCTCTTAAAAAAAAGCAACTTTTGCAGGGTCTCGTTTTGGCTTAAGTCACAGAAACGAGGAAAAATATGCTGCCATACTCCCCAGATTGGAAGTATAAGCTTTTGATAGACAGGCTCATCCGTTAAATCACTCCAATAAAGGGCAAACTTACCGCTATCTTCTGGAGACTTGGAGGATGGGGTCTGCCACAGCTCAATTAAACGCTCTACGGCTATCTGTGCGTTTGAGAAGCTGACAAGCATTTTCTTAAAAGCTCTTAAGACATTTTCTTGATCTGCAATAACTGGATCGGCCTTTTGGCAGATGCTGTGCACTAATCCTTGTGTGTCGAAATACTCCATTTGCGCAATTGCATTGTCGTTAAAAAGTGCAGTTCCTTTAAAGGGAGAGCTAAATGTTTTGCATTGAAAAAAGTGATGGTGTGGATGTTTAGCGATCCACTCTTCCATCCATATGCGCGCTATTGCCCAATCAGTGCGATAGATATTTCCTTCTTTATCTTTAGGCAAGGAAGAATTCTCTTCAGCATCTCCTCCTAACACTCCCTTCGCATAGAGATCTTTTGCCTTTCCACTCAAGTCAACTCCGACAAAAATGATCGGATCGCAACCAAGCCATGTTGCTACAGAAGTAAGCACTGTGGCCACATTCCATCCTCCGTCCCAGTCTGCAACGGAAATCCCTATCAGTTCATAAAGCCAATGTTCAATGGGATAGGTCTCATTTGATGGCAGCCACATAGAAAGTCCGTGCGAAGACTCAAGAATATCGTGGGCCAGCCTATTTTCGTAGACAAGCGGCACTTCAAATCCAAGATGATCTCGAATACGCTCACGAGGAGGATTAGGATCGATATGCCCCATCAGATCTGGAGTGATCCCTAAGTTTGAGAGAGCGGAAGGAGCGGAGCCTCCGGCAAAAAAGAGCGCTTTTCCTTTAAGAGCTTTTATAAGCTCTGTATTTTCTATTAAGGAAGGGCCTGCGCCGCAAATACAGACGGGCACACCTCTCATAGAGTCTTTAAGAGATAATAGATTGTGCGCCTTTGGCAACAACAAAAGATTTTTCCAAATATTCTGCAAAGCCCTAATGCCAAGATCGCAGTACTCGCTAGCGACCAAATCAACTCCCAATTTTGTCTCAGCAAGAGCGGTGAAAAAGTGTTCTCCACTTACCTTGTGCTCTGGATTCAACCCTTCTTGCAAATGGAAAGTAATTGGCTGCCAAAGGTTCTTCCATGCGAGTTCTTTTGCAGATTCTTCAATGTTTTGCAGATCTATTCTATGGACAAAAGCTTGGGGATGGGCAACATCGCTCACCCACAACGAAGAGGGGATGCATATTTCTAAACGACATAGTTCATCCTCACTGAGCCGTGAGCTCCATGCTTCAAGAATTGCATGAGGATTTTCGCCAAAAACGCAAGCAGTTGCACAGCCTTGCAGGGCCGTGTCAGAAAGAGAGAGGGAAGCCATTGCGGATATATGCCGTAAATTCTTTAAAAGTGGGCAGCTGTGTTACAAAGCGGTATTTACCGCTACTTGCATCATAGTAGCCCAAGCGAAACTCTTCGGGGTTCGCAATCCCGATAAAACAAGCTTTGACATGGTCGTTGTAGCCAGCGAGCTGTAGATAAGCTTGTGGAGAAACTTTACCTTCTTTGCATTCAATAAGGAGCAAAGGGAAAAACGGGTTTTGAGGATCTGCAGAAGGGGCCATGCACAAGATGTCAATTCTTCGATCTGGGAGTGAACGCCTGCGCGCACTTAAGTGTGGGAGTTGCGAGAGCTCTTTTTCGATTAATATCAGATGCTTGGGGAATCCTTTTTCTTGGATAAGTGCATGGAGCCAGTATTGCCGTACACGCTCCTCAGGAGAAGCAGCGACATTGGCCCCACGCACGGGATCAAAAATGACCTCAGGTGGTCTGGATAATTCCATAATCGCCATCAGATCTTCTGTAGATCACTTTCAGGTTTTTGTCCACTTCATCGCGGAAGATCAAAAACGTGTCATCGGAGAGTTCCATTTTCATGACCGCTTCGTCTGTGGTCAATGTCTTGAGGACCTTTTTTTCCTGCTTCATCACACGTGCAGGGCCTGCGGCGCGTTCTTTTTTATTTTGTGTCTCAGCTTCGATCTCTGCATTGATCTCAGAGAGTTCATCTTCAGGACGGCGCACAACGTTGACGACCATATCGACTACGGACAGTTTCTTTTTATGATGTTCTTGGATACGCCCTTTCCAACGGCTGAACTTTGTTTGTAATTTTTCAATGGCCTTATCAATAGACGCGTACATATCGGTGCTGCTAGCGGAAACTTTGACTTTAAAATGGTCAAATTTCAAAACAATCGTGACAGAATGTTCCAGTTTCTGGATATCCATGATCACATGGGCATCCATGATATGGTTGTGGAACCTTTCGATCTTAGTTAGCTTTTCCCAAACATAATTTTTCATCGCTTCAGTGATTTGGACACTGCGGCCTAAGATAGAAATGTTATAACCAAGAGCTTCTTCAGCGCGGAATTTTTCTTTGTCAACCATGATATCAGCCTCGTTTGTACTTTAAAAAAATATCATGACGCAATGCCGTTTATCTGTAAATGCCTGCGCGCGATACGGAGCTGAAGATTTCCCAATTGTCCGCATGCAGCCATAATCCCCTGTCCTTTTGGGTTGCGGAGCAGTGCACGGATTCCATGGGAGCGGAGTCTATGTAAAAATTGTTCGACAATTTCAGCATCAGGGGGTGCAAAACGATCTCTGCTCTGTGGATTGTAGGGAATAATATTTACCTTCCCTCTTAAATCTTGGAGATATTCTGCCAATTGATCAGCGCATTCTGC
>JBGAFY010000192.1:0-3050 GCA_044226975.1 Rhabdochlamydiaceae bacterium | reverse complement strand
CCATCTAACAAGCCGAATCGCTCGATAAGAACAGTTCTTTCACGCTCAGTGAGCGTAGCAAGAACTTCGTTCATTTTATCTTTGAGGATAGCATATCCAGTCGCTTCTGCAGGCGATTCCGTTGCAGTATCTTCCAAGAAGTCGCCAAACTGACTTTCGCCCCCATCTCCTACTTCTGCTTGTAGGGAAATTGGATGCTGAGCGATTTTGTAGATCTCTCTAACACGCTCTGGTGTCAAACCGAGCTCGCTAGCGAGTTCCTCTGGAGTAGGCTCACGCCCTGTCTCCATCATCAGTTTTTTTGCGCCGCGCAACACTTTGTTGATCGTTTCGATCATATGGACAGGGATACGGATCGTACGTGCCTGATCAGCGATTGCCCGCGTGACAGCTTGACGAATCCACCAAGTAGCATATGTAGAAAACTTGTAACCGCGACGGTATTCAAATTTCTCAACAGCTTTCATCAAGCCCATATTTCCTTCTTGGATTAAATCCAGGAAAGATAGGCCACGGTTTGTATATTTTTTGGCAATCGAAATGACCAGGCGTAAGTTGGACTCGACCATCTCGCGCTTCGCTTCTTGGCTTTTGTCCATCCAACGCTGAAGCATGCGGACGTCTTTTTTAAATTCATCCAATATACGGCCGGCAGCGAGCTCTCGTTTTTTCAATTTGCGCTTGACTGCCATGAGCTTTGCGGCGGCGAACTTGTTTTTTTCTGCGCGCGGCTGGAGTTCCTGCATTTCTTTCTCAAGAACGAGGAAGCGATCGTATGCATTAAGAATGACTTCGCCGAAGTCTTCGATGATATTGTGGCGGACATGCATCCTTCGCAGATAAGCTTGCGTGCGGATACGGCACTTTTCAATATCTTCAGAAATCTTGACCCTGTCGACTTTTTTAAGTTTCGGATTATCGAGCTCGAACAGGTAATTTTCCAAAACTTTGTCTTCCTGTTTGAGGAGCTGACAGAGTCTTGGGAGCAAGTTAAAATAAGCTTGTTTATCGGGGACTTCTTTCTCTGCGATGCACTTGTCAAAGCGTTCTTTCGCATGGATCAAATAATTTGCGATCGACATCGCTTCGCGTGTTGAATAACGGAAACGCATGATGATCTTTTCGATTTGGATCTGAGCTTTTTCGATCCTTTTAGAAATGTCGACTTCTTCTTCACGAGTTAAGAGGGGGACAGAGCCCATCTCTTTGAGGTACATGCGAACTGGATCGTCAGAAGTGCCTTCGGCCCGCTTCGCTAATCCTTCGAGCTCTTTAGCTTCTTTTTTCCGTTCTTTTTGGCGTTCAACTTCCGCCTGGTTCAACACCTGAATGTCCATACCGCTCAAAAAGATCAGAACTTGGTCTATCTGTTCTGCGGAATCAAACGACATCGGGAGAATTTCATTAATCTCCTCGTACGTGATGAATCCCTGCTCTTTTGCAATAGCAATGAGCTCTTCAATTTTTTGTTGATGCTGTTGATTAAAAAGATTACTAAAAGCTGCTTTCGCCATGGCCTCTTTTCTCTACTTTCACCTGGCTGATTGTGAGGGGGTACGCGCTAATTGTCAAGCCTATTATCATGAATCACAGAAATGATTTATAGTTTTTGATTGCTTTGAGAATTTATTTTGCTAACTTTTACCCCTGAAACTTTTTATCGGGATAGGTTCCTATGCAATACCACGCTCTTGAGAATGACTGTCTCATTTTTGTAAAAGATGCTGAACGAAAAAAAGACTACACATGTCCAGAATGCTCTGGAACAGTTCGTCTGAGACAAGGCTATTTGCGCACAGCGCATTTTTACCATCCTCGTTCATCATCTTGCGCCCTTTCAAGAAAAGGAGCTGTTCATATTGCGATTCAAGAAAAATTGCATAGGGAATTGCCAGGCAGCATTATGGAACATCGCTTTCAAGCAATCAATCGCATTGCTGATGTTTACTGGCCAAAGCAACGCTTAGTTATAGAAGTTCAATACTCCCCGATTTCGATTGCTGAAGCCAGACAAAGGATTGATGATTATGAAAAGATAGACCTACATATTATTTGGATTCTCCACGTAAAAAGATTCAATAAACGGTTTGTTTCTAAAGCAGAACGCTACCTCCGCTCCCGATGTTGCTATTTTACTGACATCAATGCGTCAGGCCAAGGAATCATTTTTGATCAATGGGACCAGTTGCGAGGGCTTTATCGAATAAGGAAGGGGCCTCCTCTTAAAGTTATTATATCTAAACCTTTAGAGCACAAATCAAGCGAAGAGCTTCCAACAGTCTTGAAAGGGAAAATTGAGAAAAATTCTTTGTATTTTTCTGGAGACATCATTGATCGTCAATCTCACCGTGGATGGAATAATTTTATACGATCTCAGGCCGCCCCTCTCACCTGGACAACTGTTTTCAAAAAAATCCAACGTGGATATCTAACCCTTTTTAGGACTTTGGCTGAAATCTTGGTGAGTTCCTGAGCGGATTAGAAAAAAATAACCGACCAAAGCCCAAGCGAGCGCAGAACGGACAACCCCATTCCAAGGCATTTTTTTACTTGCTGCGCTTACAGATGGATTCCAAGAGCGGCACCATCCGGCAATCTTCGTAGGGCAAGGTTTTTTATTTACTATCGCCTGTGCAGAATAAGGATTGAGCTCTGGAGGACCAACCTTGCTACGGCCTTGATAGGACTTCCCTTTAACTTCATATGTATATTCTGCGACGACAAAGAATTCCGAGCTAGTGCCTTCGATTCCCCATTTTTCAACGTTAAAAACACATGGGGTGCTGAGCAAAAGGTACCGAATGGTCAAGACTCCCGTATGCGCGGTAAAACCCAAAGCTGTTGCGGCAGCAATCCCAAGTAAGACAAACTTTAAAACTCTATGAATCATGATTCAAATAATAGCTCAAAGCTCAATAAAAAGGGACATCCAGACTGAAGAACCTATCTCAATAAAAAGTTTCAGTTGATTTTCGGGATTATTTTGGCCTATTTTCGATCCAATTTTAGTGGGTAATATACATAAGTCGATATTACCCACTAAAATTGGA
>JBGAFY010000191.1:0-3051 GCA_044226975.1 Rhabdochlamydiaceae bacterium | reverse complement strand
CTGAGTTCTCTGCGTTCCATCCTTCCCACAATCCTTGGAACCTCGCGTGCACTCCTGGCGGCTCTTCCGGTGGTTCATCTGCTGCCGTCGCTGCTAGACTCTGCCCGATTGCCTTAGGAAGTGACACTGGAGGATCGATCCGGCAACCAGCCGCATTTACAGGGATCTTTGGATTTAAACCCTCTTATGGACGTGTCTCCCGCTATGGTCTTGTGGCTTATGCCTCTTCCTTTGATCAAATTGGCCCCATGGCAACGACAGTTGAAGATATCGCCCTCACGATGGAAGTCATAGGGAAACACGATCCTAGAGATTCTACTTGTGTTGACCTCGCTGATGGTGAATACAGCAAAAAACTCTCCAAAGACTCTCTCAAAGGCCTTAAGATCGGAGTTCCTTGGAAGTTCCTTGAAGACTTAGCACAAGAAGCAAAAGAAAATTTCTTAGCATCCATCGAAACGCTAAAATCCCTAGGCGCCTCCATAATTGATGTTGATCTCGATATTTTGAAGACTGGGATTGCCGTCTACTACATCCTCGCAACTGCAGAAGCATCGACAAACTTAGCACGCTTTGATGGGATCCGCTACGGCGTCCGCTCTGCTAAGGCCAAAACCCTCGATGAGGTATATAGTTTATCCAAGCAGGAAGGCTTTGGCCCAGAAGTTAAAAACCGCATCCTTCTTGGCACATACGTGTTGTCTGCTGGATATCAAGACGCCTACTACCGCAAAGCGCAAAAAGTACGTACCCTGATCATCCGCAAATTCCGCGATGCTTTCGCTCATTGTAATGCCATAGTCCTCCCCACATCTCCCTTTCCGGCATATCCGATTGGGTCTATCCATGACCCTCTCCAGATGTACCTGCAAGACATCTACACGATCGCAGCCAACTTAGCTGGCGTGCCAGGCATTAGCGTCCCTTCTGGGTTCAGTAAATCTGGAATGCCCTTTGGCCTCCAAATCCTCGGCCCGCAAATGCACGATGCACAAGTACTCTCTTATGCTTACGCTTTCCAGCATGGGACTGAATTCTATAAAAAAACACCCCCAGTCTCACTATGACAGATATACACTACGAAAATTGGGAACCCGTCATCGGTCTTGAGATCCACGTACAACTCAACACCAAATCTAAGCTCTTTAGTCAAGCACCCAATCATTTCGGTGACGAGCCCAACACGAATATCACAGAAGTATGCACTGGGATGCCCGGTTCATTGCCTGTGCTGAATAAAGAAGCCGTCCGTAAAGCAGTGCAGTTCGGCTGTGCAGTCAACGGCCAAGTAGCCCTTGTCAGCGCCTTTGACCGCAAAAGCTATTTCTATCCCGACAGCCCGCGCAACTTTCAAATCACCCAGTTTTTTAAACCGATCCTCCGCGGTGGTATCGTCACAGCAGACGTCGCAGGACACACGAAACATTTTGCCCTCAATCGTGCACATTTAGAAGATGACGCAGGGATGTTGAAGCATTTTAGCACGTTTGCCGGCGTTGATTATAACCGTGCAGGCGTCCCACTTTTAGAGATCGTCTCCGAAGCGTGTATATTCTCTCCGAGCGAAGCGGTTGCGTATGCGATGGCTGTAAAGGCCATCATGCAATATCTCGATGCCTCTGATTGCAACATGGAAGAAGGATCTTTGCGTATCGATGTCAACATTTCAGTCAAACCTCGTGGAACAACAGAGCTCCGTCCTAAGATTGAGATCAAGAACATGAACTCTTTCAGCAATATGGAACTGGCGATAGAAGCTGAGATCTTACGTCAAATCCGCGCGTATTCCGCCCATCCTCATGAAGATTACGGCACTGTCATTCAAAAAGGCACATACCGATTTGATGTCGAAACAGGCCAAACTGTTCAAATACGGGAAAAAGAAGAAGCTGATGACTATCGCTATTTTCCTGAACCTGACCTCGTTCCCATCGTCTTGACCCCTGAATATATTGAAGAAGTTCGAGCATCTCTTCCCGAACTTCCTCACGAGCGCTATAAACGCTACCTCAGTGCACTTCAGTTGCCACAGAACACTGCGTCTCTTCTCGTCAATGACAAAGCACTTGCAGATTACTTCGAAGAAGGGCTGAAAATTTGTTCCAATGCCCGAGGTTTGAGCAACTGGATCACCGTAGAGTTTGCTGGCCGTCTTAAAGATAAAGGGCTCACCCTTATCTCTGCTGGCATATCCAGCACAAACGTCGCTAAGCTTGTCGCAATGATCGATTCGGGAAAGATCACAGGAAAAATTGCAAAAAAAGTCGCCGATGAGATGGTCGCCGACCCTAAGCGCGACTGCGCAGACATCGTCGCAGGCAATCCAGATTACTCTCCAATGAGCAATGTGTCAGACATCGAACCTTTGGTGGACAAGGGCCTCGCTGAAAATCCACAATCGATCGTTGACTTTAAAGCTGGAAAACAAAAAGCATTAGGATTCCTTGTAGGTCAAGTGATGAAGCTTTGCCGCGGAACAGCTGATCCCAATGTGGTCAACGATTTATTAACAAAGAAATTGTCACATCATTAGGTAGTGACAACAATTATTTCCGATTCGTTTGTCTCTCTTGAGGATAAATAGCTGCTAATACTTGAAAATAACACGTTTCATAGAATTCAAAAAAAATTCGAACCCATATCTTAGCACAAAATGTTTACAGCAAACAAAATTTAATTTATTTATGCAATAAACCATCTCTAAAGGCTTTGCATGAAACGAGTCAATCAACTGTTGTTTTCTCTGATAACTTTCCATTTATTTGTGATAAACGCTGATGAAGGCACTATAAGCATAGACGGACCATTCGCTGATACAGGAATGGACACGCGTAAATTAAATGTGCAGAATGATAATGGAACAGACACTGAAGGATGTATTAGTAAAGAGCGTCCTTACAAAATCGAGCTCCGTAATATTGAAAATCGTGGCGTGGGTTATGAAGAAGGTTACACGACCTTAGAGTGGTATTATATGCCTACTTGTGGAAATTTCACTCCTATATTGGATATTCGTGGGCATGTGTTTAATAATGGAAAATTTGCATCGAA
>JBGAFY010000007.1:0-24947 GCA_044226975.1 Rhabdochlamydiaceae bacterium | reverse complement strand
CAAAGTTGATGAAAATACAATTGTTTGCATCATTGAAGCGATGAAGGTTATGAACGAGGTAAAAAGCTGGGATGAGCGGTACCGTGGCTGAGATCTTAGTTGACAATGTCATCCAGGGAATTCGCACAAAAATGTTCAGGATTGTGTATAAACTATGAAAAAGGTTTAATCGCAAACCGCGGCGAAATAGCGGTCCGCATCATCCGCGCTTGCCATGACCTAGGTTTGCAGACTGTTGCCGTTTATTCTCAAGCAGATGCAGAAGCCTTACATGTGTTGTATGCCGACGAAGCGATTTGCATTGGAGAAGCACCTTCACAGAAATCCTACCTCAAAAATCTCAAAACATACTTTCCGGTTGTGAAGTCACTGGAGCTGATGCCGTCCACCCCGGATTCGGTTTTTTAAGCGAGAATGCAAATTTTGCCTCCATTTGCGAAAGCTGCGGTGTGAATTTCATTGGCCCCTCTCATCAAGCAATTGCTTTGCTAGGTGATAAGGCTAAAGCCAAAGCCACTGCACGCAGTGTAAAATGTCCTGTCATACCGGGGTCTGAAGGAATTGTCGAGGATGTCCAAGTAGGGCTTAAAGAAGCTAAAAAACTGGGTTTCCCTATTTTCATCAAAGCAGTTGCCGGTGGTGGAGGAAAAGGGATCCGTATTGCCCATGACCAGGATGAGTTTGTCAGACAATTTGCAGCAGCCCGAACTGAAGCAGAAGCCAGCTTTAACAATCCCGACGTGTACTTAGAAAAGATGATAGTCAACCCAAGGCATATTGAGATCCAAGTGATTGGAGACAAGCACGGGAACTATGTCTATCTAGGAGAAAGAGATTGCACAATTCAGCGACGCAGACAAAAGCTCATTGAAGAAGCACCATCTCCGATGTTGTCACCCGCTTTAAGAAAAAAAATCTCTGAAGCAGCAATTGAGATCGTTAAAGCTGCAAAATATTATTCCGTGAACTGTGGAGTTTTTGCTCGATGAAAACCTGAATTTTTACTTCATGGAAGTCAACACTCGTATTCAAGTGGAGCATACTGTCACAGAAGAACTGACTGGAGTAGACCTTGTACGTGAGCAAATTAAAATTGCAATGGGCGAGAAACTCAGCTTTAAACAGAAGGATATCAACTTCACGGGGCACGTCATTCAGTTGCGAATCAATGCCGAAAATCCAGCGCAAAACTTTGCTCCATCTCCGGGACTCCTGGAATATTTCATTGCGCCTGGAGGCCTATACAGAGTCGATAGCGCATGCTATTCTGGTTACCGTATTCCTCCTAATTACGATTCTATGATTGCAAAATTAATAGTGAAAGGGAAAGACCGTGCTGAGGCTATTGCTGTGGCTCAACGAGCGCTAAAGGAATTCCACATTGGCGGGGTTCATTCCACAATTCCATTCCATATCTACATGCTTCAAGATGAACGTTTCTTGACTAATGCATATGCGATCACATACGTGGATGGCCTGATTGCGGATGGGTGCACATTTGGCGAACAAAGATAAATCACATCATATTGAGCTGTTAATTTCTCAAGATGCACTAGCTAGACGTATTGCAGAAACGTGTGCTGAGCTCGATAGGCTTTACAAGCAGGAAGAGCTCGTTATCGTCATGATCATGAAAGGATCATTATGCCTCGTCGCCGATATGATCCGTTGTTTACAGATTCCCACCCACATTGCGTTTGTCCAAGCTAAAAGTTATGGCTTAAAGGGAGCGGAACGAGGGGCTCTGACAATTTCGGGATCGAGTCTTTATCACTTGAAGGGCGCAATGTCTTAGTAGTTGATGATATCTTCGATTCCGGGACTACTATGGGCGCTGTCCTTACGCATATCCAAGAACAAAGCCCCAAAAGCCTGCGGAGTCTTGTTTTGTTATCAAAAAAAATGCCTCGTAGTACCAAAAAAATTCCAGACTTTGTACTCTTTGAAATTGAAAATCAGTTCGTCGTCGGTTTTGGCCTGGACTATAAAGAGTTTTATCGCGGCCTTCCAGGCATCTATATTTTTAAAGGGTAAAAATAAGTGAAAGGGATCATTTTAGCAGGAGGAAAAGGTACTCGCTTATATCCTGCAACGCGTGTCTTATGTAAGCAATTACTCCCTGTCTACGATAAACCGATGATCTATTACCCACTTTCTGTCCTGATGCAATGCGGGATCCGAGAGATTTTGATTATCTCAACTCCTGCAGACCTCCCACGATTTCAACAGCTTCTGGTGATGGTGCCCATTTAGATTGGAATTTTCTTATGCCCTTCAAGAACATCCTGGTGGGATCGCTCAAGTTTTTATAATTGCAGAAAGCTTTATCTGTGAGATTCTACTGCGCTTGTTCTGGGTGATATTATTTTTATGGCACCAACTCCTTCAATGCTCAAACAATCGCGTAAAATTGAAGTGGGGCAGCCATTTTCGGGTACGAGGTCAAAGATCCTGAAACGCTATGGGTGTAGTTTTCTATCCCGATGGATCAATTTCAGGACTAGTTGAAAAACCCATCGATCCTCCTTGATATGCAGTGACAGGTTATATTTCTATGATGACGTCGTAAATCTTACAAAAACTCTGTCTTTCCAAAGAGGGAGCTTGAGATTACTGACCTCAACTCCCTTTATCTAGAAAAAGGGCAATTGTCCCTCCAGAAGTTTGAACGAGGGTTCGCTTGGCTCGACACGGGGACCCATGACGCCCTTTTAGATGCCTCAAAGTTTGTTCAAACAATCCAAGAAAGACAGGGGATTAAGATCGCCTGCATCGAAGAAATCGCTTATTTGAAGGTTTTATTAACATAGACCAGTTCCAAAGATTAGCCCAAGAACAAGATCAAAGCGAGTAATGGATAGTACTTAATTAGATTAGTTAATTCTTTTATTAATTCCTTCAGAAATATAAAATTGCTTTGATTGAATCAGTTTTTTTGTTGTATAATGCTAGTGTTATAACAAATAATTAATTCACTATATACGGTGTCATATATGGCTATTAATCCTTCTAGTAACGCTAATTTTTCAAATATTGTGCAATCTAATTTATTAACATTTACTGATCTGCAAATAGAAATTCCAACTGTTATTTTAGAGAAATTTATTGATGCAGAATCTAGTAAGATACAGCGTGAAGGCTTACCTAAGCCAATCATGAATTTCTGAAAGCGTGTGTATCAACAAATCACAATAAAGGGAAATCATTGCAGCGCGATATATCGGTGCAACTTTTAAAGTATCTTCCAACACTAGATGGCTTACAATTTTGGAAGACAAATTCAACAAATACAAGAGTACTTGGTGATTTTTTGATTAGTAGCTTTGAGAATTTTGGGCTTTATGGAGCCAATGGTTAATGTTCTGGGGTGGAGAAATATGAAATACTAACCCAGATTCACCAGAAATTGCTGACTCTGCCTTGCGGAGAAAACAGTCAGAGATTTAAAGATGGAAGACCAGCAATTTTTCATCGTTCCATCCACTGATTCTACAACATCCCTACCATCCAGTGAACAAATGTTGTTGGCTTTTTTCAAGCGCAAAGATATTTGGTTTGTTGCGCGATTTATAAATGCGCAAGGAAAAGATATTGATCCAATTCCTATGACACAAGTTTCATCACATTTTCTCACCGATTATACTGCAATTCCAAGAAAATTTTTTCGCGTATAGGTCAAAATATGTGCTTGGAAAAAGATCTGTCTCCCGTAAATGAGAAGCGTATCTTTGCTGATATATTTTTAGATCCATTCAATCCAAGATTGGTGGATGTTCTTAAGAGCGGAAAAAAATTCCATGAGATACCGATAAGTGATTTTCCTCTACTACGCATAACCATTCGATTTTATACCGGACTTCCAGAATATGATACCCTGAAACCAAACTGTATTAGCTTTCTAGCAAAATACAGTTTAGAGAATAAGAAAATGGTAGAAGAAATTAGCCTTGATTCTCCAATGGGATATTTTATTGACCAATTGAATTTAAAAATAGACGACATGGAAAGACTAAGAGAGGAAGCTTTTTATCTCATGGAAGACTCCATTGAGGAGTGGAGCAAGGAAGTTATCGATTCAAGTAAGTATCGTATCACTCAGGTCATCTGTTTTCCTAAAACTACAATTGAGAAAAGAAAAGCATTTTTAGAGATTTTGTTAGACTTATCAAAAGACGCTGAGAATAACAGAGAACTAATTGAGTTTCTTTATGATGACTTAGAGACAACCTTGACTATAGAAGATTTCGAGAAGTTTGCTTCAAAAGAAGAAGTAAGTGCGTTTAAAAAGGGGGAGCTTGAACCAACTCCTAAATTGATGAGTCAAATACTTATCAATGATGCAATGAAAGAATATAGGGCGGCAACATTGCTTGCCCCTTCTGAAAATAACAATAATGTTACCACTAGCAATTCTGTTCCAGTAATAAAAGATGAAGTTTTGCAAAAAGATAAAAATGCTCAAGCCCAAGTCTTTTCCAAGTATGCAAAAAAAGAAAAAAAATCTAGCAAGAAGGAACAGAAGCTTCCTAGTAAAGAAGCGCCCTCTAAAACTGCTCCACCAAAACAATTTAAGTTGACTCCAGATGAGAAAGAAAAAGTAAAATCGGTGATGCAAGGAAACCCCATGCGATCGAAAGATTTTAATAAGTTTTACGTCAAGATTTTGAAGAGAAAAATGGAAGAGAGCAAGCAATCGATAAAAAAAGACGGAAGTCATATTAAATTGCACTTCGAAAAACGGATGGAAGTTCAACAGGCTTCACTTTGGTACGCAAGCATGGCAATAAAGATAACGTGGGTTCTATCAAATCTCAAAAGCGGTCTTTAAAAGACCTTTTAGGATAATTTTTTTACTTAAATCGAGTAGAATGTGTTTAAAATAATTTAGTTTTTAATATGGTTTTATGAGTCTAAAAACACAAAATTAAGCAGATGTTTTTTTTGCGATTAGGCATGGAATTTTCTTATGCCCTTCAAGAACATCCTGGTGGGATCGCTCAAGCATTTTTAATTGCAGAAAGTTGTATTCGAGGAGATTCCACTGCGCTTGTTCTGGGCGATAATATTTTCTATGGGCACCAACTTCCTTCAATGCTCAAACAATCGCGTAAAATTGAAAGTGGGGCAGTCATTTTCGGTTACGAGGTTAAAGATCCCGAACGCTATGGTGTAGTTTCTTTCTATCCCGATGGATCAATTTCAGGACTTGTTGAGAAACCCATCGATCCTCCCTCTCGATATGCTGTGACAGGGTTATATTTCTATGACGATCAAGTCGTAAATCTTGCAAGAGCCTTAAAGCCTTCCAAAAGAGGGGAGCTTGAGATTACTGACCTCAACTCCCTTTATCTCGAAAAAGGGCAATTGTCCCTCCAGAAGTTTGAACGAGGGTTCGCATTGCTCGATACAGGTACCCATGACGCCCTTTTAGATGCCTCAAAGTTTGTTCAAAACAATCCAAGAAAGACAGGATTAAGATCGCCTGCATCGAAGAAATCGCTTATTTTGAAGGCTTTATTAACATAGACCAGTTCCAAAGATTAGCCCAAGAACAAGATCAAAGCGAGTACGGACAGTACTTAATTAGATTAGTTAATTCTTTATTAATTTCTTCTGAAATATAAAAGCTCTGTATTTTCTTTTGATTAAAGCATTTGTTATTGTATAATGTTGTTATATAAATAATTAATTGATAATTTAAAAGGAATGTATGGCTATTAATCCCGGTATTATTAATTCTAATGTTAATTTTGTGCAATCTAACTCTGTTGTTTGTTAGTGGATTAGATCTTTTAGCTTTAAATATTTGTTTAGAGAAGTTTCTTGTCACAGATCCTAGTAAATTTAATCGTGAAGGGTTCCCTAAGGCGATCTATGAATTTCTAGAATGTGCATATCAAAAAATTGCTAAAGATGGAAATCACTGGCAGCGCGATATAGCAAGTCAACTTGGTAAATATGCTACCAAAATTAAATAGCCAACATTTTTGGAAGTCAAGTACAAGTACAAGAAAAATTAGTGATTTTTTTATTAATAGTTTTTGAATTTAGGGGGTGTATCAATAATTAACATTCTAGGGGCGGAGAGTTTTGAAATATTAGCTCAGATTCATCATAAATTGCTGACGTGTATAGCAGAGAAGACTGTAAAGGATTTACAGATCGAAGATCAACAATTTGTCATTGTTCCATGTATTGATCCTACAGCAATCCAAGCACCCAATGAACAAACATTGTTGGCTTTTTTTCTCAAGATGTTTGGTTTGTTGCGCGATTTGTAAATGCGCAAGGAAAAGATATTGATCCAATTCATATGACGCAAGTGTTACCACAATTTCTCAAAGATTTTACTGCAATTCCCAGAAAATTTGTTCCGCTTTTAGGACAAAATATGTGTTTGGAAAAAGATCTGTCCCCAGTAAGTGAGAAGCGTATCTTTGCTAATATATCTTTAGACACATTTGATCCAAGATTTGTGGATGTTTTAAAGAGCCAAAAAAAATTCAATGAGCTACCGATAAAAGATTTTCCCCCACTAATAATAAACATTCGATTCTACACCGGGCTTCCAGAATACGATACCCTGAAACCAAACTGTATTAGCTTTAAAGCAAAATATAGTTTAGAGAATAATCAAATGCTTGAAGCAATTGCGCTTGATTCTCCTAATATTTTTCTTTTAGAACAATTGAATTTAAACATTGACGACTTTAAAAAACTTCAACAAGAAGCTTTGTTCCTAATGGAAGATTCCATTAAGGAGTGGAGCAATGAAATTATCAATGCAAGTATGGAGCGGATTACTCACACCATATGCTTCCCAAAAACTACACTTGAAAAAAGAAAGGCACTTTTAGAGATTTTATTAGACTTGTCTAAAGAACCCGAAAAAAATGTAGAATTAATTGAGTTCCTCTTTGATGACTTAGATCCAACTTTGACTGTAGAAGAATTTGAGAAGATTGTATCCCAAGAAGAATTACACGAGTTGAGCAAGGGGGAACTTGAGCCAACTCCTAAATTGATGAGCCAAATTCTCATCAATGATGCATTGAAAGAATATAAAGCCGCAACATTGATTGCTCCTCCTGAAAGTAATAATAATGTGAACTCTAGCACCGCTGCGCCTGCAATTAAAGGCGAAGTCATGCAGAAAGACAAAGTTGCTCAAGCTCAAGTCTTTTCCCAGTATGCAAAAAAAGAAAAAACATCTAGCAAAAACAAACAGCCACTTCCTACTAAAGCAACTCCCTCTACAACTGCTTCAGCAAAACAATTTAAGTTGACTCCAGACGAGAAAGAAAAAGTTAAGTCGGTGATGCAAGGGAATCCGATGCGATCGAAAGATTTTAATAAGTTTTACGTCAAGATTTTGAAGAGAAAAATGGAAGAGAGCAAGCAATCGGTTAAGAAAGACGGAAGTCATATTAAATTGCATATCGAAAAGACAGATGGGAGTTCAACGGGGTTCACTTTGGTGCGAAAGCATGGCAAGAAGGACAACGTGGGCTCTATCAAATCTCAAAAGCGATCTTTAAAAGACCTTTTTGAATAGGTTTTTTTGCTACTTGATTTAATATTTTATAATTTTATTAATTTAATATTTTATAGGGGTTTATGAGTATACAAACACGATTAGATTTCGTTCAGCCTGATGTAATGATTCCCGAAAAACAGTTTAATAGCAAAGATCTAAATGAGTTTCTTGATTTGAAAGAAGAACAAATAATGAAAACTGGCATCCCACCCAGAGTTCATACATTTCTTGAGAACATGTATAAACTAATCAGTATAAAAGGATCTAATTCGCCAAGTATAGCAGCTTCTAATGCGCAAAAGATTCTTTATGATTTTCAAACCGACCGTTTTTGGACTTCATCCGATTCGCAGTTTCAAGAAATTTGTCATTTAGTTATTGAAAGCTATTTGGTCTTAGGGGGAGAATCTGTAATTTCTGTTGTTAAGCCATTTAATTTTGAATGTCTTGGTCAAATCCACCAAAAAATACTCACATGTATTGCCAGTAAAAGGGCAAAGGATCTGGGAATCCAAGACCACAAATTCGTAATTGTCCCTAATGAAGGTTCTAAATCAAAGGGCTTTACATATTTTAAGTGCCATGAGACTTGGTTTGTGTCGCCTTGCTCGCATTCCATAAAAGGAGAAGATATTGAATCAATTAATATGACTCAATTGTTGATTAAGCCATTAGTTGACCCTAGTCACGGAGGTCAGAGAAAATTTATTCCAATGGCAGGTCAGTGTATGTTCGTTGAAAAAGACTTGTCTTTAGTTTCTGATGATCGTGTCCTCATTAACGTGACAATGTTCCACAGCGATCCAAGATCTAAAAATTTCGATTTCAAAACTCAGGATTTCAAATCTTTTCCAAAAGAAAAACTACCTTCCTTAGTTGTGACGATCACGTATTATACTGGGCTACCGGAATATGATACATTAAAACCAAATTGCATTTGCTTTGAGATGATCATTGATTCTAAGACTTTCGAGCCGTCTCTAGACTTGCGCCTAGCTACTCCAAATCCGCACCTTGTTTCCATGGTTGGAATTGAAACTGACGTAATTGATAGACTTAAAATTAAAGCTGAAGAACTCGTTAAAGATTTTAAGCAAGAATGGGTGGAACAGTTTTTTTCTCCTGAGAATAGAGTTCAATACGTAATTTCCTATCCAAAAACTGATCTGGAAAAGAAAAAAGCGTTATTGGAGATTTTGCTAGGCCTGTCCACGGATTCGGAAAAAAACGCAGATTTGATTGAATACCTCTTTCTTGAATTAGAACCCGCTGTCACTCTCGAAGAATTTAAGGATATTGCAACTCCTAGTGAATACGAGAAGCTTGAAGAGGGTGAACTTGAGCCAACTCCTCAATTAATGAACAAAATCCTTCTAAAAGAAGCGATGAATGAATATAAGGCTGCAAGGCTGCTTGCCCCTCCCGAAAGTAATAATAATGTGATCGCTAGCACTTCTGCTCCTGCAATAAAAGAAGAAGTTTTGCAAAAAGAGAAAGCTGTTCAGGCCCAAATGTTATCCAAGATCCCGAAAAAAGGAAAAAAATTTAGCAAAAATAAAAAGAATTTTCCTGCTAAAGAAACTGCCACTACAACTGCCCCTAATCCCCCAGTACAATTTAAATTGGCTCCAGATGAAAAAGAAAAAGTAAAGTCGGTAATGCAAGGAAATCCAATGCGCTCAAAGGATTTCAATAAGTTCTTTACCAAACTCTTGAAAAGAAAAATGGGGGAGAGCAAGCAATCGGTTAAAAAAGATGGAAGTCATGTAAAATTACATATGGAGAAACCAGATGGTGGTTCAACTGGGCACACTTTAGTCCGTGCGCATGGAAAAAAAGACACCGTAGGCTTCATTGGTTCACAGAAAAGATCTTTGAAAGATCTCTTTAACAACTAGGTGCGTTTTAGAGACAGCTTCATTAGAGGCTGTCTTAAGTAATCTGTTTGCGGATTTTCTTTTTGTAGGGAAGGAAGGCTGTTTTGCCATAGACGACTTCATGTAAGTCTTCGATTGCCATAAACGCTGAAGGGTCTTCTCTGAGGACGATCTCTTTAAGCTCAGCGAGATCTAGGCGTTCGACGATAATGAACAGGATCTCGCGAGATTCGCCTGAAAATCCGCCCCTGCCATGCATGATGGTCAATCCGAGGCCTAGTTCGCTCATGATCACAGAAGCTAGGTCTTTGGGCTTCGAAGAGATGATCAGCACTGATTTGAGCTCGTCCAATCCCACAATGACCAGATCGATCATTTTAAAGGCCACGACATAGGTCATCAAAGAACGCAAGGCAATGTGCCAGTCTTGGAATATAAACCCATACGCTCCGAATACGAAGACGTTAAAGAAAAGAACAACTTGTCCGACAGTGAACCCTTTCTTGCGGTTGATGATAATAGCTAAAATTTCTGTACCATCTAAGCAGCCTCCGTAACGGATAATCAATCCAACGCCCGTACCTAAGATCGCACCGCCAAAGACGATCACCTCAAGTGGGTCGGCCTGGAAATGAGGCGCTTTTTCTAGGACAATCAAAAAGCCTGCAAATAGCACGACGGCCACAAGCATATAGACGACAAAGTTGCTGCGGATATAACGATAGGACAGGTAGATAAAGGGTATATTTAAGAGGATTAGGAATAAAGATAAGTATGAGTCGCCATAAAGCCGGCCTAAGATCAGCGCTACGCCTACAACTCCTCCGTCAATCAGTTGATTTGGTACGAGGAAGATGCGGATAGAAAGGGCGGCTAGGAATGCTCCAAGTGCAATCCAAAAGAATACATTGGCATACTGCCAAAAAGTTTTTTTAGAGGAGCGGCCTGTTGAACCCATAATTTCTTCTTGCTTACCAGATCTAAATGGAAATACAAATCGTGTATATAATCAATGAAAAATGCGCGGGAGACGGGATTTGAACCCGCAACTTCCGACGTGACAGGCCGGTGCTCTAACCAATTGAACTACTCCCGCATTTTCCACAGCTTTAATTAACTAGCTGTTCTCGATGTCGTGTTGGGCGCAACAGGACTCGAACCTATGACCACCTGTGTGTAAGACAGGCGCTCTACCAACTGAGCTATGCGCCCTCACTAAAACGTGTTATTTTAGGTGGCTGGAGAATTTAGCTCAACATATTTGTCATTCTAAGAATCTGTCTCTCTAAAAGCTTCTGCTGGTTTTCGGGCTTTTTTAAATCGAAAATTGGCTACATTGGGCTTCTTTCTTAGATTGCTGAATATTTAAGATTTGTTACAGCCTCTTAAGATCTCCTTTGGCGGCAAGATGTGTATGATGAGAATTATCTTTGTCATACATATCCTACCCCCGAAGGCGATCCTGTAAATTCTTATTTTTCTTGTGACAGGCTCTATAGCCTTAGCCGCGTTCGGCAATATTAAACTTCTTTTAGAGTTATCCTTCTGGGGCGGGCGTCAACTTGAGTTTTAAATTTAACCCTTGTATAAGAGTCTGTCGATGTCGGCTGTCTCTTAGAGGGGTCTATGAAAATTGTCCAATATCTTTGTTTAAATTTTTGTTTATTCCTTTCCTCTTGCAGCCCTAATTCCCAGGAGGACTTTCAGCTGGAAACCCAAGCTGTTTGTCGGATTTTAACAGAACAGTTGCAAACGGTGAAAAGCCGAGATGAGCTAATCGATAAAATGTCAGGATTGAAAAAAAATTTTAATAGACTTGTGGACATCTTAATTGAGGCTCGGACCTATCAGACAGAGCACCCTGAGCTGGTCTGGAATTCAGCTGCCGTGGTACAGCAAGATTGGAGTGAAGCCCTTCAAGGGGAAATGCGTCGGATTTACAACTTAGAAGGAGGGAAGGAGCTGATCGAAGAAGCTCAGAGGCCATCTCTGCTTCGGTTGGACCGGTTTGAAAGAGACCTGATTGATAAACGATCGATTAGGCGTAAAAGCAAAGCGGATCATTAGACCTCTTGTGTCATTGAGGGCTAATAGGTTTGTGAGATTGTTATACTTCTATTAACCGTAGAGCTGTTTGAGCCTTTGAACTCTCCCGCAACCAGCATGGTAAACGCTGTAGCGGAACGGGTGTTTTTGATAGTATTTTTGATGGTGTTCTTCTGCTGTGTAGAAAGGGCCCGCAGGCAAGATCTCTGTTGCGATCTTTCCCAAACGGTATTTTTTTCGAATATTTTCACTAGATTCTTCGGCAGCTTTCTTTTGTTCTTCATTATGGTAGAAGATGGCTGTGCGATATTGAGTGCCTTGGTCCGAGAATTGCTGGTCTTTTGTAGTTGGGTCGATATTTAACCAAAAGAGCTCGAGGAGTTTATCATAACTGATCTTCTCTGGGTCAAAGTGAATCTCAATGGCCTCTGCATGACCTGTTTTTCCTGTGCTCACCTCTTCGTAAGCAGGCGAATCAACAGTTCCTCCAGTATACCCTACAACAGTCTCTACAATACCCTCTAAAGAATCGAAGCAAGGTTGCATGCACCAAAAACAGCCCCCAGCAAATGTGGCGGTTTCTAATTGTGTTTTATTTCGGCTTTTTTTAGTCGGTTTAGGCATTATATCACAAATGTTTAGTGTAACTTTATTAATATAACACGATATTTAATTTGTCAATTATTATTAAAATTGAAAAATAATTATTTTTAATTGCAAATTGTTGATATCCAGAGAATAAGTCTGTTTTTTTTGTGTTTTTATGAAATGATGATGTTGACAAATAAAATAATAAGCATTAATTCTTCAAATATAAGCCCAAGCTAGGAGGAAATATGTTTGGAGTTAGAAAAGCCGCGTTTTTCGGGATTGCGATTGCAAGTGTAGCTTTCATAGGCACTGTAAGCGCAGATCCTGCCGAAGAAAGAACAAATCAAATGGGACAGTCTCTTTGGAGACGGTTATCTCCCCAAGAATACCAAGATATGGAAACAAAAGAATATAACGAAAAGATGTTTGAGAGTAGCTTAAGTGAATTTGCTCTTGCAGAATTTCGTAAATTCTCTCCAGAGCAAAAGAAAAGAGCTATGGAACTTGCTGACAACTCTCAGTATTCTCCAGAGAACGCTGTTTTTAAAGTAAGTACACGTTTATAATTGTTCTTTTCGCCGACGGCAGCTTATCCCAACGCTGCCGCGGTGAATTTAATCTATACCATTTGTGAAAAATCAATGCACATTTGAGCGCGTCAAAAGCCACGGGTTTCGACGCGCTCAAATGTGCATTGATTTTTCACAAAATGGTATTAATTCAGAGATAAGAATCTAAGAGACTGTTAACGGATTCAAGATTCGGTCGCTTGAGAACGGCGAATTTTCTTTTTGGTTTGTTGGGGGTTATATCAACTTCGTATATAACCCCCAACAAACCAAAAAGAAGAAAAAGGCCAAAAATTCTCAAAAAAGCGACGAATCCTGAATCCGTTAACAGTCTCTAAGAGCGGCGTGCATCGTATGTATGAATTAGATTATTGACAACGTGGGCACCGATCGCAGCAGCAATTCCAAAATTCAAGGCAAGAGCTGAGTATGCTACACCAGAAATAAGATTGATAAAATTGTAATACCGGGCATTTTCCTGGGGTCTAGAGAAACCCTGTACTTTTGCTAAAAACTAAAGCGCTGCATAATGAAGCAGTTATAGCAGAAAGGGGAAGAGAGATTGGAGGCAGTGCATAACGAGTAAATACCTGAAAGACCTTTAGTAGGATGCCATTGTGCATTACTTGTTGTAGGATCGGTGTAAAAATTGTATTGCTGGTTGCAGATTGTCCTGCTTTTTTTGTATTTCAGGATCAACGCGATGGAGGTTAGGAAATAAATTGAAGTGCCGTGCTCCGGCATGAAGTGCGAAAGTGCTTGCGTATAAGATTGAGCCTGCAGCAAGCCCAATTGCGAAAGTCTTTGAAAACAGAACTCCAAGTGCGATATATCCTACCACAGGAACATAGTCTTTCCATGTTTTGTTCTGAACAGGGGATATATCTTGAATAGAATGGGCGATGTTTGATTGTTGAAGGGGGATGATTGTCATGGAGCTGCCCCATCGGTAACAGGTGGTTTATATTGGTCTTTAAAAGAAGATGCGCGTTTATAGATTAGGGTCGAAGATTGAGAGTTTTGCCAGTCTAAGATTCTTTTTGGTAGCGGGTATCGTAAGAGATTATGTGGATTGTTCCCTAAGAATGGAGTGGTGTTAAGCATAGGGAAAAATTCTCCAAAGAAATAACGGGCTATGTCTTTGACTTTCATTTGGAGATCATAGAGTGCTTCACTAAGCGGTTCTATGAAATAGGTCTCAAAATATTTCTGGCAAAATCGACGACTTTCTTTACAGGGGCTGCAAGGTTCTGTAGAAAAACGGGAGTGCAGCGGAGCGATGAAATCGTGGATCCAAATGCGTGTATCTACCTTGAAGCCTACGCGATGTAAAATGTCTGTGACAAAAGCAGTACAGTTATGACGTAAATTAAAGACTTTTCCGGCTCTTTTATATTCTTCTATCGATTGCTTCAACTGATCAAACTGGTTACGGTCTATCGCAATGCGGGTGACAGAGCGTGAGACAACGGGCATGGTCTCGTAGGGGTCTGATGCGAAATAGCGGCCCATTTCAGAGCTCATAAAACGGTCCATCGAAAATGCAGTATTTGGCCAAAACCCAACACTGTGTACTTTTCCTTGATCATCAACTAGGCGGACAAAAGGGTGCAAAGGAGATAGATAGACTTCGGAAAGCCCGCTTAGAAGATATTTAATGAGAGCAGGGAAAGAAAAACCACTCTCCCCTGAAACAACTTCTAGGATACATGATCTTTCTCTAGTAGAAAGTGGAGAAGGAGATTGGGCAGCGCGCGCGCGCGAAAGCAAGTTCTGTTTGGCTAAGATCGGCAGTTTGAGGCATCTGGTTCCAGTCGCTTCCGCTTCGGTTATGGAAACCATAAGAATCGCAACACCATTTACTTTGAGGATTGCTGATCGAGGTCCACTCATTCCATTCGCATTTTAAATCGCTCAAAAATGGGCGTGCAGCGCGCCATTGGTTCTCAATTTTAATTACAGTTTGGTTTTGTGCGTGATCCCATTTGACAAGGTCGCCCCGATGTCCTATGATGCTGATGCACCCGTAAATCTAAAATTTTCTTAGCGGTGTCCGAATCAGAGGAAAGGATCCGCTCATCTAAATTAGCCGCTGTCCATCTCTTCTTGATCTTATCAATGGTTTCAGGCACTGCTTCAGGAGGAGAGGCATGCCATATCAAAGGGGGAGTGATTAGTAAACGAATGAATGCTCATTTATTTTGATTTTATTCAAACTATTGCCGCAATTATTTATAAAGATAGAAAAAAAAAGTCAATAAGATACAAATGCAATATTAAAAATATATATATAATATAAATAATAATTTAATTTTGGCCGTTTTGGAGTTATCATTATTTTGCAATGTGCTCGCTTCCCCTCATGGGAAGCCTTTTAGCTCGCTGGGAGCCTTTTAGCTCCGAAGGGAGGTGGACTGTTCTAATTTGCAGGTCGCCATAGGTGCGGAAGTAGAGGATTCCATTAGAGAGGTCTTTGACAATGGCCCATTGAGTGTAATCGTAATCTTTATCTTTTTCCCCTTTTACTGCCCCATAAGGAATATCAACGGTGTTAAGTAGGTGAAAGGCTAAATTGACGTTTTGAGAGAAAGACTTTGCCTTAGCCACAATCTGTTTATAGATTGCCATCCTGACAAATCGTGAGGGAGGGGTCCAATCTCCTGGAATGCCCAATAGTCCGCTTCCTTTGCCCGTAGGATTCAAGACAGAACCGTCGATGTTAAGTGGCTTTGCATCTATTGATGAAAGATTAAGATAGTTGCGTAAGTTTGTGAGATGCCATTCAATTTTAGGGGCATTGGTCAAGACTCCGCTAGGATTGTCGGTAATAACCACTGCGCCATCGATAAATTCGACAACTGCACTTTTTCCTTGTTTGTCATGCAAGGCTAAATGCAGAGGGGGGACTATCCCGATCTGTTGAATAACAGATGCCCAGATTTGGACCCCTTGTAAACCTGTTAGAGCCTCTTCGACAGTTGTAAAATTGGCCAATAGCCAATCTCCTAGGTCAATAAGTGAAAGGGTAGGAGCCGGATGATCCCTTTGGATTTCAGGATATACCGTATCGGGCATCCAGAGGAATCCTACAGAAAGCCCTTTTTCGTTCATTCCATCCGTAGCGCAGTCTAAGCCAAGCGAGCTGATGCCCACGTAGCCATATCTGGCAGTCCAAGATAATCCCTTTTGTCCATTCGGGGCTGAACTAACCCTTTTTCCCCACGAGGGCGAACGAGGATTTCCGAATCCATGTGGGTAGCAAATTCCATGGACCTGCCTACCACAACAGATCCATCTTGGGCTTGCAGAATGAAGTCTGTACATGCAAACATAGGAAGGGTCAAGCCCATCAAGGAAATGACAAAATTTAAAAAGCACTTCATAATCAGTACGATAAGCCAGAAAACAATAAAATATCAAAACAATATTTTTAAAATGGTTTTATTTACGAAAAATATGGCATAATTAATTGTTAATCTAAAAAATTATGGTGTAAAATGGCGGTTAGTTCAATAAGTAATTTTACTTTAACTAGTAATACAGAGTTGTTGCTAAAAGGCGCAACCGAAAAAATGAGAACTCCAGGTTCTGACTTTCATAAGAAGTATTCCTTCATCGATCGATGTGAGTGTTCAGCTGCTTCTAATTTTTTCGATCTGTTTTTGAAGATCAATTGGTTGAGCAAATCGAAGGGATTCATCCAGAAAAAAGACACAGAGCTTTGTATTCTTAGTGGCGGGGCTGGTAATTGTTTAGAAGAGCTGGTCGTGACGACAAAGCTTTTAAGCAAAGGATATAGGAAAATTGATTTCAGTCTAATGGATCCAAAATATGCAAACCATATAGACGGGAAACTTCAACAACAGTTTAATGCTTGCATTAAGGATGAATTAATGCCTTCTTTTAATAATCCTACAATCAATGCGCATTTCTATGCATCATTTGATGACTATTTTAAAGATGTTGGTGATGGAAGCAGGACATCATTTAAAGTAGTTATGTTAGTCGACTTGTTTGAGGTTAATAAAACTGAATCTGTCGGGAAAACTGCGTTTGAATCATGTTTAACCAAGTTAAAACAAAATGCTAAGTTGTTTAGCAAGGAGTCCTTAATTGCCTATAGCAAGTTGATCACTTTAAAGGATTCTGATCGAGCTGTTTATTCGATTTTTCCTTGGATACAACATTCCTTTAACAATATTCCTACAATGAAGTTCGCGCAAGAAAATGCGCAAAAATCTTTTTTCGAAAATAATAAAAGTTCAAATTGGGATTTCATCCTGTCTAAACCAGGAGAAGACGGGATTGAAGATACATTTTTCTCTCTTTTAGAGCCCAAAGGTAAGATAATCCAATACGATTAAGGCTATTGCTTTACATTTTAGTTGCGAAGGACTTCCCCTATTGTGGAAGTCCTAAATTGCAATTGAACTTAAATTTTCTTTTCTAAAACAATCGTTGAGAACATAGGAAGTCCAATGGTGCAATGTGTGGGCTTCCCTTCATGATCGCGATGAATGAATGGATAAGTCTCCACATATTTGCCCTTACCGCCATATTTGCAATCTTCTGAGTGCGCGATTACTTTTAAGTCTTGTAACCGTTCCAAGGCTTTTATTTCCCCAAGGGGGATATTGTAATTTTTCCAATCCCCGTGCGAGAAATTATGGACGATGATAAGGCCTCTACCTTCATCATCACAGCGCTCATAGGCAATCACATTATTTGCGGGATGATCGCAGAGAATGCTAAATCCAGAGCCTCCTTTTTTCCATGAACTGCCTTTCTCACAATAAATAGAGTTTAAGTCGCTGATCCATTTTTGCATTCCTGAATGCAGGTAACTATTGTGATTGCAATGAGGATGGAGCAGATACCATTCCAGCGATCCATCCCATGAGCTAATTCCTGTGTCCCATGAACGTTTCTGTGCTATTTCTTCGCCCATGTGCATGAGATATCCGTGGCTAGGTGAAAGGATCTGCCATGAATGGAAATTGCGGATATCAGCAAATTTGTCCTGGATAGCTCCTAAAGCGCTGATCTTATAAAGGGTCTTGTCATGGTATTCTGGGAAGCCCTCCCACCAATGCCGGTTTGCCACTTCATCATGCGAGTGCGTGATGAGCTTCTTTTCTCCGTTCTTTATTGCATAGAGCTGGTCCATAAATTTTTCGCGATGGTGTTTGGAGCGTTCTGCAGGAGGAGTTTGGAGAAACCAACGTAATTTCATTCCCTCATAAATACCCCATTCCAAGTCAAAACCAATACCACCGTGCTCTACCGGAACTGTTAATTGAGGACACCCCGAAGTATCCTCAGCAATCATCATCACGCCTGGGAAATGTTCGTGGATTTTTTTATTGAGGTCTTTTAAGAAAGAAATTCCTGAAGGATATTCTTTGCCATGCCGTTTCCAGATGTGGCTGACAGCGTCCACTCGCAGGCCATCGATGTGCATGTGCTCACACCAATAACGCGCACTATCTTTTAGAAAGCGTCTGGGTTCTTCTCTTGATAAGTCAAAGAACTCAGTGCCCCATTCTGACTTGCCCCCACTGTAGTGGTTGGTCCCATCAAGATCGTGCATCGAAACTTCCCAGGGGTCCGCTTTATAATGAGCTGGGACCCAATCCAAGATCACTCCAATATCATTTTCGTGGAGATGATTGACTAAATATTGGAAGTCTTCAGAGTTGCCTAAACGCTGATTTGGTGAGAAAAAATTGTGGACCTGATATCCCCATCCTCCTTGATTGTCTAAGACACCAAAGAGTTCAACGTGGGAGAATTTCATATATTTCGCATAAGCAGCCAAATCATGGGCGAGTTCACGGAAATTAATAGGGGCGCCATCTTTCTTTTTCCAGGACTCAACATAAACTTCATAGATGGCCAATGGCTTATCTGCAGCCCTTGAATTTTTTCTTTTTTGCATCCAATGAGAATCAGACCACTGAAATAGATGAGGGGCTGAAACGACAGATTGGGTTCTTTTTGGATCGTTACTATCATTAAATGTCGAGAATCCAACTGGATCGGTGCGGTCGATCGTGTGCCCATGGCAATTTTCTATGCGGTATCGATAAGATCTTCCAATATGAGCTTTTTCAGTATAAATACCCCAAGTACCATCATTATTTTTCTTCATAGGAATGACGTCTTCTTCTTTTCCAAAAGCTGTCAAAACGACAGATGCATTCTTTGCATGGGGAGCAAAAACTGAAAAATGAGTCCCACAAACACCGACTTGAGCGCCTCGGCAAGAATATAAGGGGTTAGTACTGGCTTGGCTAGCAGGATGGCGTTCAAGCTCTAATTCTTTGATCCAATGTCTAACGCGAGAAGAAGTCCATTTTAATCTCTCTTTTTGTTGTTTTGGGTGGCATAATTGCAAGACAACAGTCATTCTTTCGAACTCTTCCAAGTCCTTAGATAGCTCAAGGTTTTCTAACTTTTTATGCTCTTGGTTTAGATACTGCTCCAACAAATTTTTTTGTAGGTGATGAGGATTCTTTAGTTCCAATAAAGCTCGAGGATTATTGAGTAGTTCATGTTTTCCCCATTCATCTTGGTCTATTTTATTTGGTGAAAAGGAATATATATCGCCATGCATCTGCCATTGGAGTTCTAATGGAAGAGTTTCAATAGTTTCCGCTATTGAACTCGCTGAAACGTTAGACCTAAGCTTATGAGAGATCTTATCCAAAGCATGAACAATCTGCTTTTGAGCTTCTATGTGATTATGTTGATCTATCCAGTGTATGAGCTGATCGACAAGGTTTGTTCCATTGAGAAAGATGATTGGTTGCGTGGTATTTAAGATTCTAGGGCTCTCTTGTATCTTTTTGTAACCGTATGAAATCTCATCTGGCGCGCCATCGCTAATGCCAATAGCACTGCTTAGCCAATCGCGCAGTTCTTGAGGCAATATTCTAAAAGCTTCAATCAATAAGTCATTATTTTCATTAGAAAGCAGCTTTTGCTTCAATTGATCCAGCTTATCTTTTTGAGCTGGAAAATGGATTGTTGTAAAATGACTGTGCTTCTGAAAAATTTTTGAAAAAAGGCTCTGGAGACGTTCTTTTGTCAGATCTTTTAGTAAATTTATACGAGAAGAGAGCGAAGGTGCGTTACCTGTCATTGGAGCGGATTGTATCGGGAAAATCGGAAGCTGCTTCTCGATTTGAAATAATAATTCAGCCTTTTGGTTGTCCCGAATAAAGGGCTGTCTTAAAGATTGTATAAATTGCGACATGTTTATTTAGTGTTGTAAATATTTTTTAATGACAAGTTTACTTAACTAATTTAACATTTTCAATGGTTTAAATTAAGAGATAGTCTCTAGGATTGTAGGATTTGAACCTATTCCGATAAAAAGTTTCAGTCGATTTTCCGGTTCTTTTGAGCCGATTTTCGACCGAATTTTAGTGGGTAATATCGGAGTTATATTACCCACTAAAATTGGATCGATAATCGGCCAAAATAATCCTGAAAATCGACGAAAAATTTTATCGGAATAGGTTCTTATGTTCTTATCTAATCTGCTTGGAATAATTTGCCTTGTAGTCTGTGATGGTGGGCCAGGTGATCATTTCGCTACTTTTGCTGAGAAAATGATCGAAGAAGGACATGATGTGCATGTTTTTTCTTCTAACAATGCACTTAAGAAATTTCAAGATCGCAACATTGTTGTCCAAACTACTTTTAACCTCAATGCTCTTACTTCCTTGGAGCAAGATAGTTTAGCAGTAGAGATTGCAAAGGCTTGTTCTCATGCTGCATTAGTCTTAACGGATGTAGGGAACAGATTTGATGTCAAAGTTCAAAACACTTTGAAGGCCATAACTCCCTCGGTAAGAAGATTTGCGTATTACGACAACCCTGAACCATTTGTTCCTGGGGGATACTCTGTCATTGCCGCAGAAGTCATGTCAATTGCACAGCGTGTATTATTTGCTAATGCCAATTTAGCAAAGGAAAACATATTTAGTAATCTAGGAGAAACCATCGATCTTGATGAGAGTAAGCGGATAGGAATAGGATATTACCCTATACAGAATGCTGAAAAGATTGCAAAAAGCAGGGAGTCGTCTCATAAGGAAAAGCTGCGGGAAGAATTTTTTAATAAATTGGGCATCATTGATAAAGGGCAAAAATTGCTCGTTTACTTTGGTGGAAACAACGAGGAATATTTTCAGAGAGCATTTCCTAGTTTTATCGATATACTTAACCAAGCAGTGCAAAAACGAGATCTCTGTAATTTCTGTATTGTCTTTCAGCAGCATCCTGCAGCTAAGTTCAACAACAGGGATGGGGAATATCTTAAGAAGAAAGAGGTGTTTAAAGACCCCTATCCCTCAAATTTTGTGACGATCTCTCCTTTGTCAACTGAGGATATCCAAGTGATTGCTGATGCAGCAATGTACTATCAGACAAGCATGGGTCCGCAATTTCTTCTGGCTGGAATACCTGTGGTTCAAATTGGCCATGAAAAATACAGTGATGTACTCATAAAAAATCACCTTTGCTCATCTGTTACGGATGCGCGAGATTTTCTTAGTGTTCTAGATAAGCTGGATCAGTTGTTAGACAAGAAAAATGCAAAAATTTAAGATTTATCAAAGTCTGGGTATAGATCCTCATTGGAGTCAAAATCTTTTAAAAGGACTCAAAGAGCCTGAGTTAAACATCCAGGGCGACGTTGAACATACTGGAGAGATTTTGATAGGCAACAAGGGCAGTGAGTTCAACAATCACATCGTCTTTGAACTCTGTCCTCATTTTTGAAAATAACGAGTCAGCTGCCTTGTATGGTGGGAGCATTATCGATTCGGCATATTCTAATGCTAGCTTTTCTTTTTCATTGAAGGCAGGACTCACTCGAAAGTTGTGAAGTTCGGAGAGCTTATTATCTGATCCGCTGACTTGTTTCAAGTTTTCAGAATTAAAGTTAACGCAAAAAGAACATTCCCTCATTTGCGAGACTCGGACCATGACTAGCATTTTTAAAACTGGAGACAAAGAAGAGCTGCGACGAAAAAATGCTTTTTGCATCCAAATAAATCCCAAAAAAACTCTAGGAATTCTACCCCAAAGGGTGACGGGTTCTAAGGGAGCTCCATATTTCTTTATTTGCTGGCGTAATAGGAAACGGATATACCACGGATATTGAGAAAGTGGTTTTGCAGGTATTTTCATATGCTAGTAAAACCACCGTCAATGACTATGGTCTCTCCCACGATGAATCGAGCTTTTTCAGAGCTTAGGAACATTACTGTATGTACAAGTTCTTCAGGTTTACCAAAACGTTTTATGGGAAAAGCTTGGCGCAGCTGCTCTCGGTCCACTTTTTGCAATACAATATAACGGTCAAACATGTCCCCAGGAATATAAATGCCGTTGGCTGCGATACAATTGATGCTGATCCCTTTTGACGCAACTTCCAATGCCACTGACTTGGTCATGCCGATGACAGCTCCTTTAGTAGCACCATAAATTCCTTCAGTAGGGTTGCCAGTAATATTACTTGTAATCGATGCTTGGTTCACTATTGCGCCGCCTCCTGTCTTTAACATGTGGCGTATTTCGTGTTTCATGCAGTAATAGACCCCTCGCACATTCGTATCCATTTGCCAGTTGTAGTTATCATCGCTCTCATTAACAAAAGGGGTGTTCTTTTCGACTCCAGCATTGTTTATTGCAATGTCAATCCTGCCGTATTTTTTGACTGCAAAATCCATGAGGGCCTCGACATGCTTTTCATCCCGGACATCTCCAGGAAAAAACGAAGCTTCTCCTCCAGCCTTCAGTATGTGTTCAAGTGTTTCTTTTCCTTCTTTTTCAAGAATATCATTAAAGATAACTTTTGCCCCTACTTCAGCAAAGGCAATTGCGCATACTTTACCAAGACCCACAGCGGCTCCTGTAACAATGACGACTTTACCGCGGAATTCGCTCATAAGTTATTCCTATTGCTGAGCCCAAATGCTTGTATTAAAACCTGGCGAGTTTTTCCACAAGTTGAATGCTTTTTTTGCTGTAGGAAGGACCATCGGAACAGCGAGGTCCGCTCTTCTTCCAGTGATCAGTTTTTCTTGGTCCATCCACCAATCAGGATCTCCAAGTGTTTTAAAAGAGGAATAATAGGCCTCTTCGCGATCTTCTGATGCCAACATCGGGGGGTAATGACCCATTACTGGGTTTAGACTATAAACTCCACTGCTCCCTTTGTATCCTCGTTCAGAATTGACATAGTTGGCGACAATGACGTAGGACTGGGCGCATTTAGCAATGGCATACCAATAGATCATTGTATTTGGTGGAAAGGGTTTGACAAACAGTTGAGGATCGATTTCTATAGTGTTTCCATAAGAACCATTCCATTGAGTGGGTATAGCAATAACATCGGCGCGATTTACAGAATGAACTCCTGCAATCTCAGGGAATAAGACATCGGATTCGAGCATTAATCCAATGCGTCCAATCGATGTCGAAAATACCGAGATCTCATTACCAGTCTTCATCCAAGTGCTTAAAGACTCATCCAGATGGGTTTGTCTATATTTCCCGATGATTTCACCTTGAGGGCTAAGAAGGAGTGCGGTATGAAAATAATAATTATATTCTTTTTCTAGAAAACTCAAGACTAGATAACTGCCATACTCTACTGCAAGTTCCATGCAATCCGATACGATATTCCCTTCAATTGTCTCTGCCTGCAGCTGCATCATTTTTGGATCAGGCGAGTAACCAGTCAAAGAATATGCAGGAAGTACGATCAAATTAGGTTGACGGAGGTTCCATTTTGTAAGGATCTCACTCCGTTTTTTTAATAATGTTCGGATCTTGTTAAAATTTGCTGATTTATCACCAAAGATAGGGGCATATTGCACGGCAATTGAAGCAATGGATGCGCTTTTTGTAGATGCTCTTGGGTCTGTAGGTGCGCGAAACAAGGTCAGGTCTCTGTAGAGTTCTGGCCGTCTACGCTTCATCAGGTCTTTTATTGGGTTCCGATACATATTAGGATCTATTTGCGCATAAAGGATCAGAGGCTCATCCTCATCGAGAGAATCGACATCGGTATAGGGGAGTTGTGCGATCTTTTTCCCTAGACTGTTCCATATCGAAGAGGCCCCATTGTAATGAACGACGAGTCCAGATTGAGGATTAGTTTCAGTATTCGAACGGTCAGCGCAGATCAAATATACCCCATTCCAAGCAGCCATATACTGCACGTTTGCAATCGTGGAGTGATTATTGATGGAGCTTGGCTCATTTTTTAATGCTCGGTCCGAGCTCACCGCATAGGCAATAATGTCAGCTCCCTTGAGTGCAGAGAGGCGGGATGTTTCGAAATAGACATCGTCGTAGCAGATCAAGAGGGAGATATTGCCAATCTCAGTTGGAAAAACAGGATGTCCCAAATTTCCTGGTGAGACCCATATTTGGTCTGATGAATTCAATCCGACTTTACGGTATTTGCCTATATATCCTTTAGGTCCAATCAATGCGGCAGCATTAAATCCCATTCCAGTTGCAGCATCAATTTCTCCGATCCCTACCACAATATAAGCCCCGTATTGCCTAGAGACCTTTTCTAACATTTGAGTCGTTTTTCCAGGGATTGTGTCGAGGAAAGGATCAATTTGCGCTCGGTCCTTGTAGATATATCCACAAGTAGACATTTCAGGAAAGACAATCAGCTTTGCACCATTTTGTGCAGCGCGTTCTGCAAGTTTGCTTATGGCAGATATATTTTCATCTAGCTGCATGAACTGCGGATTGAACTGCACAGCTGCAGCTGTAAATGGGGCTGGTCGTACATCCAGTGCGTCAATGCTGCATCCCCAGATTATAATGCAGATACATGTAAGTAATCTTCTCATTATTAGCCTCATAATTCGGATCCTACATGTATTGGAGGTATCTTTCAATTATTTCAGAACAGAAAAGTTTGCTGCAAAATTAACGGACAGAAAATTCTAAAATCGAGGTTGTTTTTCTGAGATATACCGAACGTGACTGAAAAAATCGTATTTCGGCTGCGCCCAAGCACCGAGATTGACCGATCGTAAGTTCACCTCATATTTTCAATATTAGGGGACTTACGATCGATCAAGCGCGGGAGCTTTCACAGAGCCAAAATCCGAATTTTTCAGTCACGTTCGGTATATAATCTTCTGTATCGATATTTCTGTTCCTGGTGTTTTATTTTTCGAGTAGGCATTTTCTGATTAAAAGACCTCTTGCGTAACTAAGGTTCTGTCGATTTTCGAGTTCTTTTGCGCCGATTTTCGACTTCAAATTGCAGGGGTAATATCA
>JBGAFY010000190.1:0-3357 GCA_044226975.1 Rhabdochlamydiaceae bacterium | reverse complement strand
GGTTCCCCGACTCTAGTTGTACAAGCATCGGATAATACCTGAGGCAGCAATAATCCGAATAGTTTGGAATGGTTCTTCAAGTACATTTAAAAGGAACGGGATCGATTTTACATCCCCTACCTGCACAATTGCTTCTAAGATACGGATCTTCATATCCCTTTCAACTTTTGGATAACACTCCTCTAGCACGGGAAGCACGGAAGAGTCTCCTCCAACATATGCTAGCATCAAAGCTGCTTGCATCCTTATTTTTTCATCATCATCGTGCAAAAGCTTCCTTACGCATTGCGTGGATTCTTCATCACCTTCCGAAAGAAGAAGGGCTGAAGCAGCGCTTGTCGTGATCCAACTACTATTTTTTAGATACTCCCGCACCATCTTTTCTGTTCCTGGGTAACGGAGTACATTGAGCGCGGAGAGGATTTTTATACGGGTCATTTGATCAACTACTCGAGGATAGTCTGGAACTTGTTCTACATGATCGACCTTACTTGGGCACAAGTAATCAAAGAGCGGGTGTTCATGCTCTTCCCACATCCACAGTGATCCTTTATCTTGCTCAAGGATGTCAAAGAGCGAGCGGCATGCATCTTGGCTACGGTAACGCTGTCCAAGCAATCCCCATGCGCAATTCGCTTTGACAAATGGATCCTCGTTCTTTTTTATAGACTGTACACAAAGCTCCCTGCATGCATCCCCTCCTTTAGCTGCTGCCGAAGCTGCCATCCATCTCCATCGAGGATTTTCATCTTTCATCCACCGGCGTAAAATTTCGACTCCACGCTGATTGTTGTTTACGGCGAGGAGCCAGCCTGCAGTGATCGCTACTGACGGATTAACATCTTCCACGCACTGCTGCACATGCTGGTCGATCTTTACACCGTCGATCTCTGTAATTTGCCAAAGGCCCAATGTGATCAATGCTGTAGTGCTCACCTGAGCAGAAGGATCTTTGAGGAGCGGCAACAAATACGGGCAGTTCTGTCATCTGACATGTGCCGACAATCTGGCAACCAAGTTCTCTTAATATGGATCGATTGCTGCTAAGCAAAGTTCAGTTCCTGCTAATTCTTTCAAAGAGTTCGACAAGTGAGATCATCCCAAGCCTCTTTCTTCCATAGAGACCTTAGGATTTGCGACAATCTCTTTTAAAACTGGAATACTTCTTGCATTCTGAGCTTCTACGGCACGAATAATACAACTTTACAAACCATATACTCTTTCTTCTTTGAGAAGGCGAAGGATCTCATCTTGTAAAGGAGCATCGCCAAATTGCGCTGCTAAACGGACCCCCACAGAGCGGAGAAGCGCGTTTGTGCTTTGTAGAGCTTTTGTGATATGTTGCAGCGCCTTGACATCGCGGGTGAAGGAAACGCCCATCAAAGCATTTACCGAGACCATCATTTGTTTTGAATTTTCCGCATTTTTCAAAACCGACCAAGCTAATGCTTCGAGGAGAATGCGATTGTCTTTTTCTTCGGGGAACATTTCTGTAAGGTTTTTCCAAGTGGCCAAACAATTGCGCTCTTCACCGATAGTGCTTAGGACTTGGATAGAGGCGGTCAACATTTCTTTGGATTTTGGAAAAACAGCTAACCCCTTTTTGGCTTCCACATTTGCAGAAAATGGATCTTTTAAAATGAGATGCGCCGTAACGCGTTTGACATATTCATCTTGGGAAAGCGGGAGCTCCGCTGCAAAGAGCGGTGATGCTGCTATGGCGGAAAAAAAACAAAAAGACAGACTCTTCCTCATAGCCGCAATATAGCTTACAAGGCTAAATGGGACAATCGTCTTCCACCGATCAGATGAAAATGGAGATGAAAAACAGTCTGTCCTGCATCAGGCCCATTATTGGTCAATAATCGATATCCATCTACAATTCCAAGCTCATCAGCAAGCTGTTGTGCCACTTGGACAATTTCCGCAATTAACGGGAGATCTTCCAAGGTTATAGATTGCAAATCAGCGATTTCCTTTTTTGGCATGATCAGGATATGCACCGGAGCAACAGGTGCAATGTCTTCAATTGCGAGAATTCTTTCATTTTCAAAGACCTTTTTAGAAGGGAGCTCTCCTTTAATGATCTTGCTGAAAATTGATGGCATCCTATTTTTTTCCTTCTTTTAATGCGATTTCAAGCGCTTGCATAGCATCCTCTTTTGTCTTCCAGACAGAAATAAACCGTCCTTTATGACAAAAAATACCACCTGGAATACCACTGACCTTTTGCAATACCTCATCGCGCAACCCCGCCCATCTTTCTGGCAGTGGGACACGGACCTTCATGCGATCATCGCTATGAGGAGGGATTCCCCTTAATTTCCAATGATCTCCTGAAGGCATGACCACAAACACAGCAGGATGGCGTTCACCACCTAGATCAAAAAAACTGTCAATCCAAGGGATCGCATGATCGAAGATCAACGCAGATGAGTTGAGCGCCATAATGTCAGCAACTTTTTGACGGCATTGTTGGATATATTCAAAACGTTCTTTCAATCTACGCAAATGGCCTATGACAAAATCCAAGGCCTGATTAAAGGCTGCATTTTGCTCTACTGAAGAAATATCATAAGCAGGAGGGACAAAATTGGAGATGATATGAGAAAATGTAGAGACCCCAATTTCAGGTGTCGAACGTCCATTGTCGTGAGCATCGATCCCAATGATCAGTGATCTGTTAAAGAAATAGTATGTGGGCTCGTTAATAATACCTGTCTTAAGCAAGTAAAGCCAGATCATCCCAGCACTGCTCAAGTCTCCAACATAATCAGACTGATGGTGGTCAAAACGTTTTTTTTGTGGATCGTAGACACCACCCACATCACAGACATACTCACACGTAGCGAGAATTTCTGGGTCGCGGGTGCGGAAGATTTTATCTCTGTCAATTAGTCCATATAGGAGAAGAATTGCACAAGCGGTCACTTCATCTGCATGAAATGTTCCGTCGTGAGTGCCGAAGCTGCGCATAACAATATGTGGCATAGCGGCCCATCCTTAGAAGTGCGTCGATAAGTCCCGAACGTAAAATATACTCAGCAACTCTACAATCGTCTTCAACAAGCCGATCATTGAATTCACTTTTGTATATGGGCAAGGGAGGAATTCTAATCTCTACAAAAATTAATCCTCAAGGCTAAAAAATTACAAGTTATCGACAGATTTTCCCCAACCTTTCCCCAACTCTCTAAATCACACGTCATCAACGGATTTTTTTTACTTAAAGCTCTGACTACCATATGTTTAAAAAAAATGCTTTTTAAGGTTATTTTAAAGATCCACTAAAAACTTTTGAGAAAATTAAAAAAAAACAGGACTTATCGACAGACTTTCAACAGGTATTGAACAACG
>JBGAFY010000189.1:0-3105 GCA_044226975.1 Rhabdochlamydiaceae bacterium | reverse complement strand
TTCCAGAAAGAGCGCTGTCACAAATCATATATTTCTTGCCTCAACAAGATAGAAATAGTCTTGCACTGGTGGATAAAACTTTGAGAACAGCTGTAAAAGCATTTGAGATAATGTGTTATAAAATCTTCAAAAAAAAGACTTACAGTTCAGAAGTTAAATATATATACTATTCTTTTTTAAGTATAATGAATACCATTTCAATAGAGAAAGAAAAAGTTACATCCTTTCTAGGAATGGGAGGGAGCAAATCAGTTTATCAGATTGGTGAATTTGAAGCATTAGTAATCCCAAATATGACTTTGGATAGTATTGAAGATATTGCATTACGATGGAAAAGAATGGTGCTTGAAGAAGTGAAAATGTCAAAGTTACTACTATCTATTGGACTATTAGCACCTACTTTAATGCCTACTAGAGTATCATATACTAATCCAAACGTGAGCATTCCAGCTTATCGTACATATCCCTTTAAGTTATTGAAGGATATTGAAGGCATATATGTCATTGACTTGAAAAATTCATACAGTTCGACTTGGAAAAAGGGAGAAAATTTCTTATTTAATTCTACCGAAGAACGTATGGATGAAAAAAACTGGGAATCCGTTTTTGACATTTTTTTGACTGATGTATTAAAGATATGTACATTTAATCTTCCAGTGAGTGGGGACTCAGTTAACATTGCTATTGCCGTACATGAATCGGATGAAGGCAAAACAGAATTCAAAGTCCGTTATTTTGGATTCGATTTTTCCAGTAAACGTAGAGAGCTTGATATACCTCAAGTTGAAAAAAATGCATGTTACAATTTAAGCATTGATTATAAAAAAGCTAAAACACTTATTTCAGATTTTTTAATAGACATTTTTAGCTTTGAATTTTCTAATGAATTTGCAGATGAAAATAATAATAAGAGTTCAATCATTCAACTGAGAAAGAAGCTTAAAACCAGATTTCTTGACCTTCTTGAAACACGATCTCCCTCAGTTGTTAACGTTATTTAAAAAAAACACTAACTGTTCTAATTTTTCATTTTATAGAGCTACGGCGGTTATGGCCGATGCGTGTCGTTTTTGCGACGGGCCTTTTCTTGTCAGCTCGACTTTGTCTTTCAAAATGCCGTGACATTTTTTCCATCACTTGAGCATTTAAACGGCCAAAGCGCGCAATTTTAATGTGGATCCGTTCTCTTTTGAGCGGTTCACGCTCGATTTCCTTTTTGCACTCTTTGTTATCCAGCCTTGCATCCATCCGCATTAAACGCGCGAGCAAGCTTTGTTGTGTTTTTTGGAGTGCTTGGATTTCTTCATCTTCTAATTTTTGGAATTGGACTGAGCGGGCGGCGTGTGCATTGTGGATCAATTGGTCCAACGTTGCATCGATATCGGCCAAAAGTTTTTCACCTTTCTTTTTCATTTACACACCTCATCTTCCAAATATATTAGCTTCTCAATCATCTTCCAAATATATTAGCTTCTCAATTTGTGAAATTAATTAGTTGTTTCACAAATTCAAGAGAATGTATTTCAACATTCCATAAAATTCGGTTTAAAAAATTCTAAATAATATGTCAAATGTAATTCTTAAAAAAAATATAATTTTTCTGATTTTTTTAATTCAATTCTAGTTCTGGTATTTACATTAAACATTAAATGGTGTGTGTTGCTTTCTTGCTTTTCATGTGATGAGTTGATAGATTGTGTGAACGAACACCGGAACCGAAATTTATGAATGAATTTTGTCCTCTTGCATCAGGATCAAAAGGGAACTGCATTTTGATTGGGAATGAAAAAACTAAAATGCTCGTCGATGCCGGGATCAGCGCAAAACAGATTGTGCAGCGTTTATCTGAAATCAATGTAGATATTGGACAAATTGATGCCATCCTCATCACACACGAACATAGCGATCACATCCAAGGCCTTGCGACTATTGCGAACCGTTACAGCATTCCCGTTCTGGCAAATAGCGAAACAGCTAAAGCCATTTGTGAAATTGCAGATGAGTGGCCCAAATTCAAAATCTTCTCGACAGGGGAGCCTTTTGAATTTGGCGGGATAGAAGTGAGGAGCTTTAATGTTTCTCATGATGCTGTCAATCCTGTTGCCTTTACATTTGATATGGGCGGACAGAAAGTGGGAGTTTGTGCTGACTTAGGAACAGTCACTACAACTGTCTTGGCATATTTGCAAGCATGCCGTGTCATATATTTGGAAGCGAACCATGAGCCGGAAATGGTGTTAAAATCTGCGCGACCTCAAGTGTATAAGACAAGGGTTTTAGGCCGTTTTGGACATTTATCAAACCAAGAAACAGCGAGAATTGTCAAAGAGATCGCCCATCCTGGGTTATTACATGTGTACCTTGCACATCTGTCCAGTGAATGCAACACTCCTGAACTTGCACTTAAAGCTGTGACAGAAGTGAAGACTGCATTAGAGCATCCATTTGAGATATCAATCGCGTGGCAAGACACCGTCAGCCAAAAAATCCTTTTTTAGTGTAGCGCTTTTATTAAATTTCATCAGCACAGAGGAAGATAGAGGCGCAGAGAACACAGAGTAAGAGTCCTTTTATCGCTTTAGCGATAAAAGAACGTTCTGTCGCGGCGTAAACGTCCGCGAATGAAAATAAGAGCTGTTTTTTTTTGCGGACGTTTACGCTGCAACAGAAGTTTCTTTCTCTGCGTCTCCATCTTTCTCTGCGCTGATGGAATTCTCTCTTCTTATGCTCTAAAGGGGGATCATGAGACCGTCGTATGCCATGCGTACGTGGACGTGAGTGTGCGTGTCTTCTAAGATGTCTTGCGTCAGTTGGTATTTCTTCTGCAGATCAGCATCGGTATGGCTTGGGTCATGGTGTGTGATGATCCACTCCTTGCAGCGGGTCTGTTTTACAAGAAAAGCTGCATTCGTAATAGAAGAATGACCCCAACCCACTTTATTCTGGTACTCAATCGGAGTGTATTGCGCTTCGTGAATGAGGATGTCACAGTCTTTAAAAAACTTCACCATTTCCTTCATCGATTGTATTAGAGGATCCTCTTTGTCTAAGTTCCAAGGATCTCCATGGAAGCCCATTAAAAGTTCATTGTCTGTGGCGTATCCA